>JAFVBU010000296.1 GCA_017479805.1 Ruminococcus sp. | reverse complement strand
TGCGTCGTTGATAGCGAACTGTATCATTACGAAATCGCCTGTTTTAAGGTTGTCCTCGATGGACTGCCATCTGCCCTCGTCGTAGAACTTCTTAGAGCTTCTGCCTGCGATGGAGTTGTTGATAACTGTCACATTGTCAGTGAAGTAGTTCTGGAGGTAATAGCCCCAGCCCTGCTGAGGAGCGTACTGTGCACGGTAGGTCTGCACGGTTGAGTCGCCTGCGAGGTATAATGCAGGCTTGTCGGAAGTGCCTGCCTGCTGTTCCTGTGACGGGTCATAGGTCTCGGCATATGGCTCATCGGTAAGAGTAAGTGTGATATAATCGAGGTTAGGACCGCCCTCGGCTGTTGCGGATTCAAACTTTATGGTATTTGCTCCTGCCTTCAGCGGAAGAACGATGCCGAACTCTGTCCACTCAGTCCAAGCGGAAGTGGAGGTGAATGACTGTATCCAATAGCTGTCTGTGTTGCCGTTGACATAGACCTTCATCTATCTGTCATTAGCCGAGCCGTTAGCGAAGCGGATATGTGTCATATAGTTGCCGTCCTCGGGAACATTTGCTGTGAACTCAACGGAGCTTCCCAGAACGTTATCGAGGTTAAGGTAGCCGTTGGGGTTGGTAAAGCCCTCGTTTGAGGTCTCAGTCACGCCCTGATCCCATTTCTGGTCGATAGCGTAAATGAAAGGCTGAGTGGTTGTAGTGGTAGTTGTGGTCGTGGTAGTAGTTGTTGTAGTGGTTGTCTCGGGAGTGCTGTAGACCTTTTCGGGAAGCTCAGCAAGTCCCAGACAATAGCGCTGGATGTACTGTGCATCAAGACCTGTAACACCGTCGTTATCTCCTGCAATATCGGCATTTATCTTGCCCTGCTCGGTGATACCGCCGTCCCTGCCCAGACCGTACTTATCGGGGTTAGCAAGGGACTGCATGATAAGAACAGCGTCAGCCAGACTTACATTGCCGTCGCAGTTAGCATCGCCTGGGTCTTTCACAAGAACAGGCTCGGCAGGCTTCTGCGTAGTGGTATCAGTGGTGGGCTGAGGTGTCTCAGTCACTGTTGTGGTGGTGGTCGTTGTGGTCGTAGTAGTGGTGGTAGTAGTTGTTGTTTCTGCAACCTTTTCAAACTCCCACTTCTGGCAGTTGTGACCGTTCACTTCCCACTGCTGGATATTAGCGCCGCTTTCGGTCTTGGCGCTTCCCACCTCGACTGCACAAGCGTCACGGGAAGCTCTTGTATAGATGGTGATATAGCCGTTATCGTCCTCGTCGAAGCGGAAATACTGGTCACTGTAGCCGTTTTTCTCAGCAACTACAAGGTTTCCGCCGTTTTCTCTGCTGCCGTTGTCAACATAGAGATACCATGTCTTGCCGTCGCCGAGGTTGGAGTTGATATAGTAGTAATCGCCCACAGCCTGAGTGAAAGTCCATGTGTTGTGGTCGGCAGGAGCATTTGCGCCCCACTGCTGAACGTTAGCGCCCTCGGAAGCCTTTCCGTCGGCAACCTCCATATACAGACCGCTGTTGACATTCTTTATCATGTAGCTGACGCCAGCCTCGGGAACGAAAACCTCCTTAGGAGCGACCTTTCCGCCGTCCTGTAAGAACTGTCCCATCATCTCAGCCAGCTTGAGAGCGCCTGTTTTGCTCTGGTGCAGGTCGTCGTTGGAGCCGTTAGCCTGAATAGCGTAGTAGGTAGCCATGCCGTCGTAGCCAATGCCCTTGCCGAAATCCTGCCATTTGGTGAACAGGTCGAATACCGTAACGCTCTGCTCCGAGCCGATCTTGTCCAGCTCACCGCCGAACCATCTGCCGCCCAGCAGAGGATTCCTCTGGAGGTCGCCACGTCTGCCCTGCTGTTTTACAAGATATACGGTCATTCCCTTAGCCTTTGCTTTCTTGACCATGTCGGTGACCGTGTTGTAGTACTCCGTAGCGTTGGAGTAGTTCGTGTCGTTTATACCGATGGAGATAATGTAGATATCCCCCGATTTTCCGTAGTATTCGATAGGTGCGAACTGACCTGCGTCCACGAAGCCCTTTGCATACTGACCGCTGGCAGCCATATTCCTTATCTGGTAGGTCTTTGTGTCAACGTAGTTGCCGAGGAACTGTCCCCAGCCGTGCTGAGCGGTGTCGGCAGTATTGTAGTAGTTGGCAACGGTAGAGTCGCCGCATATCCAGATAGTCGGCTTCATTTCGCCTGTTGTATTGAGCTGCTTGACCTCCATCGCAGCGATGGAGTACTCACGGTTGTTCATGCCTGCAACAGCCTGAACGTTGAGCTGACCGTCTGTAACGGGGATCTGGATAGTCTCAACAGCGTTGTTGCCCGTCAGATTTATCATCTGGAGCATTCCCTCCATTACAATAGTAGTACGTGGGGAATTGCCCGTAATGACCTTGATCTCGTAAAGTCCCTTTGGCAGATCGACGTTGAAGGTATTCTTAGCGTCGCCGCTGTTGAATTTTACCGCATCATTGAGAGCTCCCGAGCCCCCTGCATCGACGTTGGAAACGGAATTTGTCTGTGCAAATCCGTAGCCTTTGCCCGAGTTGTATCCATCCGTTGCAGATACACCTGTGTAGCCGCCTGCTGCACCTTTTCCGCCGAAATCGAATTTCCAGTCAGTCTGTGCTGCGTTAGCGGTGAGACCCGTTCCCGACAAATTTGTACTTACACCTGCAAAGGCAGAGAAAGACAATGCCAGAGAAGTCAGACCGCTGATGATCTTTCTGAACTTCATAATGTTCCTCCAATTCATGAAAATATTGCCGATATTCGGGTGAAATTCCACGTACCGCCCAAACATGGCATTCTTTATTAACATCCTCGATTCTATTATAACATTGTCTGCACAAATAGTCAATAGCTTTTCTATGCATTTTAATGTTTTCTTTATATATTTTCAGTCACATTTTAGTCATATCAGATATGTCATAAAATCTCATTCAAATCAACAGAGCATTATATATCATAATCTTATAATTATAATTTATACAATATTAACATATTATCATTGTAATTGTTTATTTTTATCTGTATAATTATAGTAAGGCAGGTGATAGCATGGCTAAAAACAACATCCACAAAGGACACAGACAGCGCATGAAGCAGCGTTTCCTCAACTATCCTCCCGAGTTCATGTACGACCACGAACTGCTTGAAATGGCGCTTTTCAGCACTCGTCCCCTCGTCAACACCAACGACACCGCTCACGCTCTCCTCGACAGCTTCGGCTCGGTCAGCGGAGTGTTTGTCGCCGATCTGACCGACCTCGAACAGGTCAGCGGCATCGGCAGAAGCTCAGCCGAGTTCATAAAGGTGCTTTCCGAGGGCGTCCGACGTTACCTTGCCCACTCTGCCGCCAACACTTCCCTTGCCTCGCCTGACAGCATAAACGCCTATCTTTCGGGTTATTTCAGCGGTGCGGACACCGACCTTTGCTCGCTGATCACCGTAAGTCCGTCGCTGGAGCTTATCAGCACGGTCAGCCTGCCCTATTCGGACGTGGCTGAGGGGAAAATTTCCAACCGTGAGCTTGCGGAAATACTCATCATGCACAGCACCTACCGCCTGATTTTAGCGATATTCCGTCCAAGCGGCAGCAGTCTGCCATCATTTGCCGATTTTACGCTGACCAGCAAAATTGCGGAACTATGCGTCCCCCTCGGCATCGACTTCATCAACTCCTATGTCTGCACCCCGAACGGCGTATTTTCCATGAAAAGTCACGGTGCGTTCGGGTTCGTAAGGTAAAATATATGAACGAAAAGCATCCCAAACTTGAAGAATTACTGTCAAACGGCGGTATTTCGCTGACTGACGAGGAATACCTGACGCTTCTGCTCAGCTATTCAAAAGTCAAAGCTCCCGAAAAGACCGCAAGTCAGCTTTTGGCGATATACGGCAGTTTCAGCGCTGTTATCGATGCCGACCCACACCTGCTGATGAACAGCGGCATTTCCGCCGACTGTGCTGTGCTGTTCAGGCTTATTTCTCGATTTTCAGCCATTTGTGCTGCCGATAACGATATTGACCGCCTGACTGACAGCGAAAAAGCGATCCGCTATTTCAGCAGTTTCTACGTTGGCACATCCTCCGAGCACCTGACTGTTGCGGCGGTGGACAAAAATATGCGTATCACAGCCGTTGGCAGAATTGCCTCGGGAAATGCGGTCAGCGTCGCCGTTGTGAGCCGAGATATAGCCGATTTCGTGGTCAAGCACAAGGCTCAGCGAATATTCATCGCCCACAATCATCCCTCAGGCTCGCCAAAAGCCTCGGACGACGATATTTCCGCCACGAAAACGATAATTGCCGCTCTCAGCAAGCTGGGAACGGCATTGATCGACCATATTATAATAAGTAGGGACGCCGGTTTGTCCATGCGCTCCGAGGGTATTTGTCCCGAGCTGACGAATCAGCCGTGCGATGGGTACAACTGCGGATAAACCGCTATTCTACGGGAACTATCGCCACTGACTGCTTACCCAGTTCCTTGAAGCGCTTCTCAACGATGGGACGGATGTACTCCGCACCTGCCCTGTCCACCGACGGGTCGTTGAAGATGTAGTTGTCCTTGTTGTGCCCGATAAGCACCATGCAGTGCTCGTTGGACATCCACTTGAACTCCTCGCCCTTGCGCTTGCCCTCGTCGATGTACCAGTGGTTCACCACATCATAGTAAAGCGGCTCCATTTTCAGGCTTCCCCAGTAAAGCACGGGAATGCCCTTATCCACGTACTCACGGCAGATATCCTCTAAATCCTCACCTGTCAGGTCAACCACCTTGTACTTGTCTTTCGGGACTATCTTTTTCAGCGCCTTGACGATAGCGCCGCTGTAGCAGCCGTAGCCGTTATCCTCCAGCGGGTCGCCGATAAAGGTCATGTGAGGGTCGGGACCGTAGGGGTCGCCACGGCTGTCCAGATAGACCTCTTTTGTCTTGATATAGCCTTTTTTGACTATCTCGTCGGCGGTTATCTTTATGCCGTATTTCGCCAGAAGCATTGAAGTGCTGACCAGCTCGCAGCCTGTGGGGTAGTCCCTCTGCGAGTAAAACGGAACTATCAGCTTCACCTCGGCATCGGGATCGTACACCACCTCCTCGTCCTCGGCTTCGTCCACAAGTGCCTGTAAATCGGCAAGTTTCCCGTTCCAGCGGAATGGTGTCAGGCTCTCCGAGAGCATTTTCCCCTGCTCTTTCCCGAACTGCATCGGCAGCAGCTCGCCCATCATAGTGGAAAGCAGGGAAAGAAGCACCGCAACGGATATGAGCACGATTTTGGTAACGGCTGTTTTTCGGGTCTTTTTTGCATCTTCGCTGTCTCCCTTAAAGCTGTCACGATATACTGTCCACTTTCCTGCTATGGCTTCACGGCTGAAATTTTCCGTCCAGAAGCCCTCGAAGCTGACCTTTTCACGCTTCTCGGCAGGTCTTTTCTCAGCCTTTTCCTTTTTGCGGAAAGGCAGTTTTTCCAGCAATCCGCTGATAACTTTCATAGAGACACTCCTTACATGACCAAAGCCTGTCGGAAAGGTTGCCCTCCCCCGACAGGCTGATCATTTTGTTTTAGCTATTAACCAACAGCTTATTTGTTATATTATTTCACTTTTATCCGTATGACTGCTCCTTGTCAGCGTAAATTCCGTGTGGGACTCCGCTTCTCTGCCCGAGCCGTCCCCCACGGGAACTGCTGTGTGGATGGACATTTTCACGTCGCTGAAGCTGTCAATGACATGGGAAAGGCGGTACATGGTCTCACGGAGGATATCCCTCTGATTCGCCATATAAGCCCTGCCCATCGGACTTTCTCCGTTGCTCTCGAAAAGTGCGAACATAAGGCTCAGGAGCTGCAAGGTGTTCCTCGGCGGATCAACAGGCGGCTTCACCCTGAATTTCATATGTATCGCACCGTCAGTGCCGACTATCTCCGCCATTGCCGAATTATCGGCGTAGTGGCTGAAAATATCGATTAGAACGGCGTTTGTGAAGTTTATCTCAGCGTAATTCTTCAGCGCATCCATTATGCAAGTGCAGCTTTCAGGGCGTCAACACGGTCTGTCTTTTCCCAAGCAACACCGAGGTCCTCTCTGCCCATGTGACCGTAAGCTGCAAGCTGTCTGTACTGCGGCTTTCTCAGGTCGAGCA
Source organism: Ruminococcus sp. (assembly GCA_017479805.1). Taxonomy (GTDB): domain Bacteria; phylum Bacillota; class Clostridia; order Oscillospirales; family Ruminococcaceae; genus Ruminococcus. The sequence goes on along the minus strand of JAFVBU010000296.1, from coordinate 18,546 downwards.
TTTCGATGATAGCAGTCGGACGGAGGTCGAATACCTTTGAAACAGCCTCTGCCAGCTTCTCCTCGTCAGCCTTGCCTGTGCCGAATGTGTCAACGAGGATGGAGATAGGCTTAGCCACGCCGATAGCGTAAGAAAGCTCAACCTCGCACTTGTCGGCAAGACCTGCGGCAACGATGTTCTTAGCGATATATCTTGCAGCATAAGCAGCACTTCTGTCAACCTTCGTCGGGTCCTTGCCGCTGAATGCTCCGCCGCCGTGACGAGCGTATCCGCCGTAGGTGTCAACGATTATCTTACGTCCTGTAAGACCGCTGTCGCCCTGTGGTCCGCCAACAACGAAGCGTCCTGTAGGATTGATGAAGAACTTTGTATTGCTGTCCATCAGCTCAGCAGGGATAACATTGTCGATAACGAGCTCCTTGATATCCTTGCGAACCTGCTCAAGGGTAACGTCAGCGGAGTGCTGAGAAGAAACAACAACAGCGTCAACTCTTACGGGCTTGCCGTCGTCGTACTCGATAGTTACCTGAGTTTTGCCGTCGGGACGGAGATAACGGAGAGTGCCGTCCTTGCGAACCTCAGTAAGTCTGAGAGCCAGCTTGTGAGCGAGCGAGATCGGCAGAGGCATAAGCTCGGGAGTTTCGTTGCACGCATAGCCGAACATGATACCCTGATCGCCTGCACCGTTGGAAAGACCGTCGTTCTCGTTGTTTTCCTCTCTGTACTCGAAAGCCTCGTTAACGCCCATAGCGATATCGGGAGACTGCTCATCGATGGAAGTAAGAACAGCGCAGGTGTGTCCGTCGTAGCCGTACTTAGCACGGTCGTAGCCGATGTCGGTGATGACCTTTCTTGCGATCTTAGGGATGTCCACGTCGGCAGTAGTTGTTATTTCGCCCATGCAGAGCACCATACCTGTGGTAACGCAGGTCTCGCAGGCAACTCTGCCTGTCTTGTCCTGTTCGAGAATAGCGTCAAGCACAGCGTCCGATATCTGGTCGCAAATTTTATCAGGATGTCCTTCAGTAACTGATTCTGACGTAAAAAATATTTTGCTCATTAAAATACCTCCTGTAAAATAAAAAGGGCGCTCCGTCACGGAACGCTCTGATTTTTGTGAAAAATCCTCATCTTCCGGAAAATACCGCAGGAATTAGCACCTTGACCGATACAGTCAGGTTGCCGGGCTTCACAGGACCTGTTTCCTCCGCCGCTCTTGATAAGGTACGTATAGTATTATACAACAGCGAGTGGCATTTGTCAACAGGAAATGCAAAAATAATTGTGAATTTGCGGAATATCGAGAAAAACGGGATGTTGCACAGAGGTAATAGCCGAGCGTCAGGACAACAAATGAGCCTCCTGTTAAGGAAGCTCATCTGCCATGATATAGGGATTATTGGGGATTTAATAGTTTAGTGTTGGGGTAAACATTAAACTACCATGAAAATCAGCTTCGGGATATCTCCCTCAGCATTTATAGTATAACATAACTTTATGTATATTTTGTGAAAAGAACGTGAATTTATAAGTAGAAAAACAATAACGATATCGGGTGTTCTATTGTTGAGTATGCACAATGAAAGGAAGAAAAACAGTGTTTTTTAGACTTTCCGTAGATTTTATGAAGTTTTATACTATTTTTGTCTCCGAAAATTCAAGTAAATTTTCGGTGGAGTTTAAGTTATCAGTTATCAGTGCTAAATTAAATTATGTACTGCTGCAAGCTAACGTATCAAATGCAGTACCGCCGCCACTATCGCCAGAACGATGAACAGTGACGAGGTGACTATTTTGAATGTCAGCTTCAAAGTAACCTTCAGCACGAACCTGACAATGCAGAAAACAATGGCTAAAACAATTATCACAAGTGTCAATATAAGCATAAATCTGCTCCTTTTCTTTTGCTGCTTTTATAGGCGGACGGGACGCCGAGAATGCCGCCCCTTACATATAATATGCCGCCCCTCAATCACTATGCACTAAGGCACTAATTCCGCTCGGAGCTTTCTTCGCTGCGGACGTCCCCTATCTTGAACCAGAACGTCGAGCCCTTGCCGAGGGTGCTGCGTACACCGTAGTCGTAGTCGTGGAGCTTCAGCACCGCTTTCACGATTGAAAGTCCCAGACCCGTGCCTACCACTTCTCTCTTGTGGTTCTCGGAGCGGTAGTATTTGTCGAAGATCAGCTTTATTTTGTCCTCCTCAATGCCCTGTCCCGTGTCCTCTATCTCGATGAGCACACCGTCGGGCTGGTTTATCTGGCGGACGAACACCTTTTTGTCGTCGCCCGTGTAATTCACCGCATTATTGATAAGGTTGTAGATGACCTGCTCTATCTTCACCACATCGCAGTAAACCGTTCTTTCTTCGTCGGGCGTGAACTCAATGCTGTAGCCCTTTTTCTCGGAAAGTCCTGCAAAACGGTCGATTATCTCGCTGAGCTTTGAGCGTATGCCGAACTCTGACGGGTCCAGCTTCTGCTTGCCGCTCTCCAGCTTGGAAAGGTCGAGGATATCGTTTACCAGCAGGGCAAGGCGGTCTGTCTCGTTAATGATTATTTCCAGATGCTCGTTGCGCTTCACGGGATTATCGCCCGAAAGGTCACGTATCATTTCCGCATAGGCTTTCAGCATGGTCAGCGGTGTTCGCAGGTCGTGTGAGACATTTGCGATAAGGTCACGCTGCATGGTGTCCACCTTAGACAGCTCCTTTTCCGCATAGGTAAGAGTATCCGCCAGCTTTTTCGCTTCAAGGTAGCCTCTGCCGTCGAACTTGGTATCGAAGTTGCCCTTTGCAAGCTGCTCTGCCGACTTAGTTATCCTGTCGATAGGCTCGGAAAGGTGTGCGGAGAGGTACATGGAGATGAAAAAGGCGATAACTATGAGGAAAATGGTGATTATCATAAGCTGCTGCTTGATGATATCGACAGTTGAGCCAACAGGCACGAGAGCGGAATTTATCAGCAGGTAGCCGTCGGGCTTTTCGGGATCGCCCAGCGCACAGCCGTAAAGCAGCATATCATAGTTGCTTCGGGGATTTTTTATCATGTCCCTGTAGATATGCCCCTCGGCTTTGGTTATCTCCTGTATATAGATAAAAGTTTTATTCTCCCTGCCGTGGATAAGGCAGTCGCCCAGCACCTCCTCGGAGTAGATGGAGCGGCTGTGCCTGTCGAGTATCTCGATACATAGGTCATTTTTCTGAGCCACCTCAGCCACCTTGTCGAAGAATTCCTGATCCCTCAGATTGGTGTAGCAGCTTTCGAGGTACTCCGCATTTGCCGTGGTATTGCGGACTTTCATCCGCTCATAGAAATTTTCCAGAAAGAATATCTGGCACACCCACAAAAGCAGGAATACCACCAGTGTGAACAAGACAAAATATATCCAAACCTTGAATTTCAGCGGCAGCCTGCTTTCGGCGTTTTTGAACTTTTTAAGCCTCAAACTTGTATCCCATTCCTCTCAGTGTGACGATGAACTTTCTGTACTCACCCAGACTGTTTCTAAGCATTTTAATGTGAGTGTCAACTGTTCTGTCGTCGCCGAAGAAATCATAGCCCCACACTTCTTCAAGGAGCTTGTCACGGGTAAGGGCAATGTTTTTATTTTTAACAAGATAAAACAGCAGATCGTACTCCTTTGGTGTCATGGAAGCCTTTTCGCCGTTGACATATACCTCTCTGCCCGAAATATCGACCTCCAGCCCCTCGAATACGTACTTGTCGAGCTGGGTGCTCTCCTCCTGACGGACGCTTCTTTTCAGCACGACCTTAACTCTTGCCATAAGCTCCTTTGGCGAGAAAGGCTTTACAACGTAATCGTCAATGCCTATCTCGAAGCCGAACAGCTTGTCGTACTCCTCGCCTCTTGCGGAGAGCATGATAACGGGGATATTCTTGCTTTTGTGTATCTCCTTGCAGGCGGAATAGCCGTCAAGTCTCGGCATCATGACATCCATGATGATAAGGTCATAATCGTTGTCGTGGCAGAGATTCACAGCCTCCATGCCGTTTTCAGCCTCTGTCACCTCATAGCCCTCAAATTCGGCATATTCCCTTACTACCTTGCGGATGTTTATTTCGTCGTCAACTACTAATATATGAGCCATATATTAACCTCCTGATAAGTCTCATTTTTGGCGTAATATCGCAGAAAGCACACTGTTCTGCTCAGCCTTTGCACCTCTGCGCTTATTACACTTATTATAACATATTACTGCCTTAAAGTGTATATTTTGTGACATATTCTTGTAAATTTCCGTCAATTTTATCAAATCTGCATTTTAAAAGTAAATTTTTATTGACATTTATAGTTATTTTTGCTATAATATATTTAGTTAAATTTGAATAAAGGAGGCGGTCGCTATTAAAAACACCAACCCATTTGCCGCAGCGCTTGTGATCGTTGCCGCTACCGCTTTTATCATATTATATTGCTTTTTATTTCCCGAAAAGGCAGTTGCTGCCCTGATAACATATATTTCGACCCTCGTCTTTGCCACTCTGATACTCGCTTTTATCAGCAATATCTACCTGAAAAAGAAAAGCTCAATGGATCAGAAGCAGATAATCGGCATTGCCGAGAATATGAACATCGAAATGGTGATCTGGGCGGACGACTTTTCTTTTGTGCACATCAACAAGAAGCTCCGTGAGCTTTTGGGTCTGCCCGACACCGCCGCCGACCACAAAGCCTCAGTCTGGAGAGCTTTCGGCGTGAACGGACAGGACGAAAAGATACTGAAAGAGATAGCCGACAGCCGCTCCTATGAGTCCAGCTTCAAGGGCGCTGATACCTCAATGGTCACTATCGCATGGAGCACTTCCCTTGTTAAAAAGAAAAAGAAATGCACCCTTTACGTCAGCACGGGATTCAATCTCACCGAGCTGAAAAAAATGCGTGTCAATCTGGCAAGCGCCAACGACTTCTTCAACTCCTCTATGGAGCTTGCGGAGATCGGCGTTCTCATGAGCGTTGACCGCAGGAACTACCGTGCTTCTCCCGAGCTTATGAAAATGCTGGGACTGAAATCAAGCAGTATCACAGCCGCTCAGTTCCGCTCACTGGTGCACCCCAACGACCGTATAATCTTCGACAACGCTCTCAAGGCTATGGACAGCAAGGAAGTCAGGAGCGTGCAGATGCGTATAAAATCCACGGATACACTGTACCGCTGGTACACCTACCGCTTCAAGTCCATCGAGGGCACGGACAATACTTTGCCGCTTTTCGGCGGCGCAGTCCTTGATATCACCGACGAGCACGAAAAGGATGTCCGTATCGAGCAGCTCAGCTACATGGACGACGTAACTCAGGCTGCAAACCGCAACAAGCTCCTTGAAGAGGGCAATTTCATCTACGATTCCAGCAAGATGCTCCACTACAATTTCTGGATAATCGTTCTGGATATCGACCGTTTCCACATCGTCAACGACACCTGCGGATACTCCCACGGCAACGAGGTGCTCCGCAATTTCGCACATATACTTTATAAATATGTAACTCCCGGTGGTCTCGTTGCCCGTCTCAGCGGCGATAATTTTGCCCTTGTGCTCCGTGACTACGGTGACGACGAGCTTCCTGTCCGCACCGTCAATTCCGTGCAGGAGGAATTTGCAAAGCTCGCTGTGGACGAGCTGGCTTCCATCAACCTGAGCTGTTCCGCAGGCTATTCAATGCTCCCGAGGGACGGCGACTCGTTCAAGGAGATTCTGGAGCACGCTGAGTTCGCTCTGAAATCCACAAGCGGCACTCAGGGCTGTATCTGCGCTTACGAGCCGAATATGCACGATTCCATCATCGGCGACACCGCTATGGAAAAGGCTCTCGGACTTGCCATCGCCAACGATGAGCTGCGCCTGTTCTATCAGCCGAAAATTGACCTTGCTACAGGCAAGATAATGGGTGTTGAGGCTCTCATCCGCTGGATAAAGCCCGACGGCACTATAATCCCGCCTGATTCATTCGTGCGTATTGCCGAAAAATGCAACCTTATCGGCAAAATAAGCGACTACGTTCTCAACGAGGGATGTCGGCAGAATAAGCTGTGGCAGAAAATGGGCTACCCCAATATCGTTATGTCCATCAATTTCGCCTCGTCCGACTTCTATCAGCCCGACCTAAAAGAAAAGGTGTTCGACGCTCTTGCCCGTGTGGGACTTGACGCTGAATGGCTTGAAGTTGAGCTTACCGAGTCTCTGGCGCTGAGAGATGTGAACTTCGCAGTATCGCAGATGAACAAGCTCCGTGAGCTGGGCGTAAAGCTGGCAATGGACGACTTCGGCACAGGCTATTCGTCACTGAGCCATCTCCAGAAGCTGCCCATCACCCTGCTGAAGCTGGATCAGTCGTTCATCAGGAACATCGAGCATGACAATATCGCCTATGAGATAGTTTCGGCGGTCATCCGTATCGCCAAGTCCAAGAAGATAGAGACTATCGCAGAGGGCATCGAAAATCACGTACAGGAATCCATCCTGAGAATGGCAGGCTGTGACTACGCACAGGGCTACCTCTACGGAAAGCCCATGCCGCCGCAGGAGCTGGAGAAATTCTTTGAGAAGAAGTCACGTTCGTGAGACGAAATATCGGATAATATGTATATCATCGGCATACGCCGAGTATATGAGGGCTTGTGTGCATGAACCCTATGAACACAGGCTTTGAGCAGCGAAACTGCTGCTTACCCTGAATAACGGAGGTATCAAACATGAAAAGAAGAATCGGAATACTCACAAGCGGCGGCGACTGTCCCGGACTAAATGCTACCATCAGAGGCGTGGCAAAGGCTTGCTACGAGAGGTTTGGCGAGGACAACGTTGAGATAGTAGGCATATCCAACGGCTACTACGGTCTTATCAACAATCTCTGCAAGGACATGGCACCGTCGGCTTTCTCGGGAATACTCACTCAGGGCGGCACTATCTTCGGCACAAAGCGCCAGCCGTTCAAGATGATGCAGGTCATCGGCGAGGACAATGTGGACAAGGTCAAGAATATGAAAGAGACCTACAAGAAGCAGAAGCTGGACTGTCTCCTTACCCTCGGCGGAAACGGCACTCACAAAACCTCAAAGCTCCTTGCTGACGAGGGACTGAACGTTATCGGACTGCCCAAGACCATCGACAATGATATTTACGGAACTGACGTTACTTTCGGCTTCCATACAGCCGTTGATATCGCTACAGACGTTATCGACAGGCTCCACACCACAGCCGCAAGCCACTCACGTATCCTCCTTTGCGAGATAATGGGCAACAAGGCAGGTTGGCTGACGCTCAACGCAGGTATCGCAGGCGGCGCAGATGTTATCGTTATCCCTGAGATTCCTTATGATATCGACAAGATATGCGATTCCGTCATGGCAAGAAGCGCATCGGGCAAGACCTTCTCCATCGTTGCCGTTGCCGAGGGCGCATTCGATATCAACGAGGCTAAAATGAAGAAGAAGGAGCGTGCAAAGAAGCGTGCCGAGGCAGGTATAATCACTGCTACAAGCCGAATCGCCGCTCAGATACAGTCCAACACAGGTATCGAAGCCCGTGTGTGCGTCCCGGGACATATGCTCCGTGGTGGCGCTCCAAGTGCTTACGACCGTGTGCTTTCAACGCAGTTCGGCGTCCATGCCGCTTACCTCATCGCTCAGGAGAAGTACGGACGCACAGTTGCGAAGATAGGCAACAAGATAACCTCCAACAAGCTGGAGGATATCGCAGGAAAGACCAAGTTCGTGGACGTTGAGAGCCATCTGGTCATTGCCGCACGTGATATCGGCGTTTCCTTTGGTGACTGATATATTAAGCCGCAGCATTTGTGCTGCGGCTTTTTAAAATAGCATATAGGTGGTGACTTATGTACAAGCAATTTACAAACGCTGAGATAGCAGTTCTGCTGTCAATGGAGGCTGCCGCACTTATTTACAGTATAGCGGAAGATCATAAGCTCATCAAAGTGCCGCTGCTGCTCCGTCTTATTGTATGTGAACTCTGTTTCGGCTATGTTTTCTTCCACAGAAGCATAAAGCTGCTGATAAACGCTTTCAAAAACAAAAATAATTTCTACGGCACCACCGCCGAGATCGCTGATATAAAGAAATGTCAGACGTTAGGCGACGGCAGCTATGACTACTACATCATTAAATACGAATACAAGAACAAGACCTACACGCAGGAAATTCACAACTCATTCAGCATTACAAGATGGCAGTAGGGCGACAGGATAAAAATAAAGGTCGACCGAGATGCTCCCGATAACATCATTGTAGTGTTCAGCGACCTCGCAATAGCGGTGCTGATGAGTATTATCGGCATTATCTTTACAGCCGTCCCCATTGCGATCTACATTCATTTTATAAAATAAGGAGACTTTATGCAGGAATTGACTTTTTCTCCCACCGTTCAGCTTGGATATATCCTCACGGGTATAGCCTATTTCGCCCTGCCCGCTGCCGCTTTTTTCCTCATGCACAGGCACGGAGCGGCTAAAATTTATCAGGTCATCGTGGGCGTTATTACTTATTTTATAGCAACAAGAATGTGCGACTTTACTGTGTGGGTTTTTTCTCATCCGCTCCCATGTCTGCAAAAACGGTCATAGTTGCGGAACTGGTGGCATTTTTCGAGGAGGGCGGACGCTTTCCGCCATGAAGTATCCTCTCACCAACATAAAGACCGAAAGTGCGGCTGTCTGCTATGGTATCGGTCACGCAGGGTTGGAATGTTTCATCCGTGGGGCGCAGACCTTTAAAATTATCGGCTATAGGCAGAAGCTGAACAGCTTCGGGCTAAGCTCGTTCACCGAGGGCAAAAGTCCCGAGCAGGCGGAAGCAATTGTCGGACAACTGAGCAGATTTGCCGAAAAATCGCTTATTGTCAGCATTTTTGATATCATCTCCATCGCCACGGACTTCGGAGTACATATCGCTCTTTCTCTGCTGATATTCAGCAAAATTCAGGAGCAGAAGCCGCTGAAATGGCTTGGACTCGCCATTCTCCTGCACTATGCCCTCAATGCTGTCTCTGCTGTCACCTCAATGAGCGGCAGTCTGCTTTTCACAAAAACAGCGGTTATTATAGTCGGCTGCGGCATTATTACTCTTATTTGTAAGCTGACAGGGGTGAACCGATATGGCTTATTCAAATAATTTATATACCCTCTTTAGTAAATGACCAACGGTCAAAAACAGCACTTTAGTTATAAATCCCTAACATTTAACAGCAAAAAAATAACAACTGCTGAAAAATTGCACCGCAATTTCTGACACAGCCTCAAATGCACAAAAGGGAAATTGTTCCGACATTTCGCATAATAAAGGCTTTTTTCAACTATTCATAATTTATTAAAATATAAAAATTTGTTACAAAGCAGAAAAGGGACTTTTCAAAGTCGGAAAAATGTGCTATAATGATGGTATATTGGATTTGGGAGGTATATTATTATGAACGAAATGGAACTTTATAGCCTCTGGTGCGAGAATGCAAAGGAAGATCCCGATCTTCAGCAGGAGCTTGCACAGATCAAAGGGGACAATGAGGCTATATCCGACAGGTTCTACCGTGACCTTGAATTCGGCACAGGCGGTCTCAGAGGTGTCATCGGTGCAGGTACTAACCGCATGAATATCTACACCGTCAGGAGAGCTACTCAGGGCTTCGCCGACTACCTCAATCAGGAATACAAAAACCCCAGCGTTGCTATTTCTTTCGACAGCCGTATAAAGTCTGACGTTTTCTCAAGGGCTGCTGCCGAGGTATTCGCTGCTAACGGTATAAAGGTACATATCTACAAGGAGCTTATGCCTACTCCTTGTCTTTCATTCGCTGTTCGTGCTCTCCACTGTCAGGGCGGTATCATGGTAACTGCAAGCCATAACCCTGCTAAGTACAACGGCTACAAGGCTTACGGCGAGGACGGCTGCCAGATCACTCTCCGTGGCGCTGAAATAATCATCGAAAAGATCAATTCACTGGATATATTCAACGGCGTAAAGACTTCTTCCTTCGACGAGGAAGTTGCAAAGGGAAATATTTCCTATATCGGCGACGAGGTTATTGAGGACTTCTACAAGAACGTTCTCGCTGAGGGCATCAACACCGATCTCTGTGCTGCAAGCGGTCTGAAGGTCGTTTATACTCCTCTCAACGGCACAGGAAACAAGCCTGTTCGTGAGATCCTGAAGCGTATCGGCATCACTGATGTTACAATCGTTAAGGAACAGGAGAACCCCGACGGCAACTTCACAACCTGCCCTTACCCGAACCCCGAGATACGTGAGGCTCTCTCCGTTGCTCTTGACTACTGCAACAAGGTACAGCCCGATCTTCTTCTTGCTACAGACCCCGACTGTGACCGTGTAGGTATCGCAGTTCCTGACGGAAATGGCGGATTTGCCCTGTTCACAGGCAACGAGGTGGGCGCAATGCTCCTCGAATACATCTGCGAGCAGAGGACTAAGAAGGGCACAATGCCGAAGAACCCCATCGCTGTAAAGACCATCGTTACTACAGATATCGTAAACCTCATCGGAAAGGCTTACGGCGTTGAGATAATCGAAGTTCTCACAGGCTTCAAGTTCATCGGCGAGCAGATAGGTCTCCTCGAAGCTAAGGGCGAGGAAAACCGCTATATATTCGGCTATGAGGAAAGCTACGGCTACCTTTCGGGCAGCTATGTCCGTGACAAGGACGCTGTAAACGCTTCAATGCTCATCTGCGAAATGGCTGCATACTACCGTTCACAGGGCATCACTCTCATGCAGGCTCGTGAGAATATGTACCAGAAGTACGGTATGTTCCTCCAGACACTGTACAGCTTTGAGTTCGACGGTGCAGCAGGTATGAACAGAATGAACGAGATAATGACTGAGCTCCGCACATCCTGCCCTGCTGAGATAGGCGGTCTCAAGGTCGAGCGTTTCGAGGACTACAAGGCAAGCACAGCTAAGAATATCCTCACAGGAGAGGAAACTGCGCTGACACTTCCTAAGTCGAACGTTCTCGCATTCTATCTGGAGAACGGCTGCAAGGCTGTTGTACGCCCATCAGGCACAGAGCCGAAGATCAAGACCTATATCACAGCAAAAGCACCTACACGTGCAGAGGCTGAGGTCATCGAGCAGAAGATATATGCTGATTTTACAAAGAGCATGAAATAATCACAAGGCGGACGAAATGTCCGCCTTTACTTTTGGGCAAACTTGCCACTGTTTAACGGGCTGATGTGTGCATCAGCCCCTACTGCTTACTAAACTCTGCCAACAATTGACAATATGTATCTCATGTGGTATAATTCTAAATGGATTTTACAGAACGGAGATATGCTATGAGAAAAAATCTGACCTATTTCATCATCGGCGCTGTTCTCGGCGCTATGGTTTTTATTGCGATTTTCGGCACTTCGATCATCGTCCCCACCAACACCAACTGGCTTTTTGCCAACACCGACGACTCCACCCAGCACCATCTCGGATGGGTGTTTTTCCGAAAAACGCCGTGGACTTTCCCCATCGGTCTCACTGAGGGCATAACCTGCGACGGCGCTGTTTCTTGTATGTTCTCCGACTCGGTACCGCTGTTCGGGCTGATATTCAAGGTGCTGTCCCCCATCCTCCCCGATAATTTCCAGTACCTCGGCTTGTGGGGAGTGCTCTGCTTCGCCCTCAACGGCGGTTTTGCCGCCCTACTGCTGAAAAGGATAAACACCAATATCCTGTTCACCTCAGTCGGCTCGCTGTTTTACTCGGCTTTTCCGCCCACAATCGGGCGTATCACACACCACAACTCCCTCGGCGCAATATGGCTGTTTATCGCCGCAATGATACTCTGCCTCGACCACAAAAGGGAGTACAAAAAGCGGTTCACGCCAATGCTTTTTTGGGCAGCGCTGTGTATGCTGGCGGTGCTGATACACACCTACTTCATCCCCATGATATTTATGGTCATGGCAGGCTACGTTGTGCTCACCGTTTTCCGTGACAAGAAGCTGAAAAAAGCCGTAGCTGTTTGCGGTTCGTCGGTAGTTTCCACTCTGCTGATGATGTGGATAATAGGTGCTTTCCACGGCAAGGGCGGCTACGCTGACAGCGGATTCGGTATCTACTCCTCCAACCTCAACACCTACTTCAATAGCAGCGGACTTTCCAAATTTCTCATTCCCCTCAACAGCTTCGACGGTCAGGGCGAGGGCTTAGGTTACCTCGGTCTTGGCATGATAATATGCGCTTTTCTTGGAATTATGGTACTTCTCAGCAAAGTCGAGCAAAAGGGCGAGGGGCTTATCAAGGGGACGGGTGCACTTATTAAAAAATATAACGTGGAAGTCATCGCTTTCCTCGTGATTTTCGCTTTCAGCTTCTGCTGGGCGGTCAGCAACAGGATAACCCTCAACGGCAGGCTGCTTCTGGAGATACCGCTCCCATACTACGTTCGTGGTGCTCTGAGCATTTTCCGTGCATCGGGACGTTTTATCTGGGTATCCTGTGTACTCATAATGACCGCCGCACTGTGGCTTGTGTCAAAACTCCCCCGAAAGACCGCAGTTGCCGCCGTCGCTTTGTGCTTTGCATTGCAGGCGCTGGATATCCGTGACTGGTGCAGAGGGCTGAACGCCCAGTACCGCACACAGCCCGACTACGAATTTGCTTTGCAGGACGAGAAGTGGGACGAGCTGACTGCGGATACAAAGGAGATAATCTTCGTCCCCATGCGTACCTCATTCGGACTTTATATGCAGATGTACTTCGACTTCGCCCAGCTTGCACTTGAAAAAGACCTGACGCTCAGCAGCTTCTACCTTGCACGTATGGATATGCCGTCGGTCATTGCCTATTCCGAAAAGGAGTACGAACAGCTAAAAGCCGGAAAAGGTCGGACTGACGCCCTTTACGTCTTTTTTGACAAGGAGGATGTGGTCGAGGAGACTGACCATGTTAAGATATACGAGGTTGACGGCTACACTGTCGCTAAAGTTAAATAAGAAAATTTTCTGAAAGCGCTTGACAAAACTTGATTATAGTGATATAATAAATAACTGTAATGTATATCTGCACTACTGTCTAAGGAAATTGATGGGCTCCACGGATACAAAAAATCTGTGAAAGAGGTGACAATCGTGAAAGAGGGAATCCATCCAAACTTTGTAAAGACTACAATTACCTGCCACTGCGGCAACGTTATTGAGACTATGTCTACAAAGGAGAATATCAAGGTTGAAATCTGCTCAAAGTGCCATCCATTCTATACAGGCAAGCAGAAGCTGGTTGATACCGGCGGACGTGTTGACAGATTCAAGAAGCGTTTCAATCTCGATAAGTAATTCCAATAAGCCGCTCATCAGAGCGGCTTTTTCCTACTTTCAGCTAAAATTATGAATTATTTCACAATTTCGGAATCTGCCGAAGCCTCGTTCGTGGAAAAGCGCTCCGAGTTCATCGGCTATATCGCCCCTGTTAAGACCAACGACGAAGCCGTTGACTTCGTTAATTCAATTAAAGCAAAGCACAGAAAAGCCAAGCACAATGTCTACGCTTACATCCTCCGTCAGGACAACATTTCCCGATATTCCGACGATGGCGAGCCGCAGGGAACTGCAGGTGTGCCTGTTCTGGATGTACTGCAAAAGCGTGGACTTACGGATGTGTGCGTTGTGGTGACACGCTATTTCGGCGGAATCCTGCTGGGCGGCGGCGGTCTTGTCCGTGCCTACTCCCACGCAGCCGCTCTCGCCTGTGAAGCCGCTCACACCATGAATATGTGCCTTTGCCACCGCCTGACCATCACTTCCGATTACGGGATGTACGGCAAGATATCCTATCTTCTGCCAAATTTCGACACAATAACGGTAAACTCAGACTTTGCCGACGACGTTACCCTTGAAATACTGGTGCTCAGCGAAAAGCTGGACGCACTTGTCAGCGAACTGACAGAAGTTACCAACGGCAGCGCAAAAATTGTTGATAAAGGTGAACTTTTTGAAGATTTTTCATCGGTGCAGAAATAAATTAAAGGTATTTCAATGTCTTGAAAGTATAAGTATATAGAACCATTTAAGGAGGAATTTCAGTGAAAATATATCCATTCATCGCAGCTTTAGGCGCTGTATTATTACTTACATCTTGCGGCAGCAACAAAGTTCCCGTAGTGACACCCGATGATGAAGTTTCATCCACCGAAACTCCTTCTCTGACCACAGGTTTCAACGTTGTTACCACCGCTGTGGCTTCGGAAACTACTGCCGAATTGTCCACATACGTGGCTGCCGAGACTACAGCCGAAACAGCCGCTGCCGAGGGTGAACAGGCTACCGAAGCTCCCACCGAGCCGCCTACCACCGCTCCCCCCGAGAAGATAATCTGGGACTGCGGCGGCGTGCTTATGATGACATTCCCCGATAGCTGGAAAGACAGGTTCGTCCTCACAAACGAGAGGGCTTACTGCAAGAAGTCGTGGGATAATCAGGAGGGCACAGGTCTGCTGTTCACCATTGAGCACAGGAATGTCAACGACCTGCCGCTGGGCGAGAATCTCCGCACCCTCATCGGTATCAGCGGCGACCAGTTCGTTTTCGCTTCTGTGCCGTCCGACGTTCAGTACGACCCGACCAATGCCGAGGAAACTGCCGAATATCAGTCACTTGCGGCTGATCTGCCGACTATTTTCGCAGGCGCAAGAGGCTCGTCAACTCCCAACACTGCATCAGTTGACCTTTCAGGTTATCAGGCGGTCTACAGCTACTTCGAGAACAACTCTGTTCCGTCACTCTGGCAGAAGTACGCTGACTGGGGCGGATACGATGTTCCCGACCTGAGATTCGTGAACGGCACTGATGTGCAGTACGACACAGGCGCTGCTTCCTACAGCGGAAAGACCATGTACTCGGGCGGAAGCACCGAGCCTTACACCAACGGTATCATGTTCATCGAGAAAAGCGCTTACATCTTCTCATTCCAGCAGACCGACCCACGTGGCATCGGACTTACCTGCGTTATGGGCGAGGACTTCCTCCCCCAGAGAAGCCTTTTCCAGACAGAATAAACCGCTAAGGACGGAGGGATAGCTGTGACTGTACGTGAAAAATTGGAGAACGCTGAGAATTACTTCCTCAACGAGTATGCCTGCAAAAGCACTGATGAAAAGGCGATACACCGTGACAAGGAGGACGACAAGTGCCCCTACCGCACGGAGTTCCAGCGTGACCGTGACCGTATACTCCATTGTCCCTCATTCCGCAGATTAAAGCGAAAAACTCAGGTTTTCCTGTCACCCGTCGGCGACCACTACCGCACCCGTCTGACCCATACCCTTGAGGTCGCTCAGATCGCAAGGACTATGGCGAGAGGAATGGGACTGAACGAGGATCTCACCGAAGCAATCGCTCTTGGTCACGATCTGGGGCACTCCCCTTTCGGGCACTGCGGCGAAAGAGTCCTCAACGAGATCTGTCCCCACGGCTTCAGGCACTATCTGCAAAGCGTCCGTGTGGTGGAGCATATCGAAAAGGGCGGCGAGGGACTGAACCTCACCCACGCTGTCAGGGACGGCATAAAGTGCCACACCAATATGATAGCCGAGACTAAGGAAGGCAATATAGTCCGACTTGCGGACACCATCGCTTACATCAACCACGATATCGAGGACTCCATCCATGCGGGTATCCTCGACCCACTGGAGCTTCCTGAGGACTGCGTGGAGATGCTGGGCGATACCAAAACAAAAAGAATAACCTGTCTCATCGCTTCCGTTATCGGGCACGGATGCGAGAATATAGACTTCGAGCCCGATATACGCATAGCTCACGACAAGCTGAAAAGGTTCATGTTCGAGCACGTTTACACCAACCCTGCCGCCGTTCAGGAGGAGGGCAAGGCGGAACGTCTTGTGAAAAAGCTGTATGCGTACTTCATCGAGAACAGCAAGCTGCTCCCCGAGGAGTACCGCAATATAATGCTAAAAACCGATGCTGACCGTGCGGTATGCGACTATATCTCGGGTATGAGCGACGGTTACGCCGTTGACCTGTACACTGAGCTGTTCGTCCCTAAATTCTGGAAATAGGAGGGAAAGATATGCCCCGAGACGACGAATTTCTCTACACGCTGAGAAATGCAAATCCCATCGAAACTGTCATGGGGTCTTATATCAATCTTATCCGTCGGGGACGGAATTACGTCTGCTCCTGTCCTTTCCACTCGGAAAAGACACCATCATGCACCGTTTTCACCGAAACACAGAGCTTTTACTGCTTTGGCTGCGGCGCAGGCGGTGATGTTATAACTTTTACCATGAAGATCGAGAACCTCGACTTCATGGAGGCTGTCAGACTTCTGGCACAGCGGTCAGGACTGGAAGTCCCCGAAAAAAACAACAAGGACAGTTCCTACGCCAAGCGAAAGACACGTATCTACGAGATGAACCGCATTGCCGCAAATCTCTACTATACCAATCTTTTTAAGGGAAGCGACAAGTCGGGACTTCAATACTTTGCCGAGCGAAAGCTCACTCCCCAGACCATCAAGAAGTACGGTCTGGGCTACGCTCCCGATTCGTGGGACTTTCTCACCAACCACCTGCGCTCAAAGGGCTACTCCGATGATGAGATAGCCGATGCGTGGCTGGGCGGACAAAAGAGCGGACGCACCTTTGATATGTTCCGCAAGCGTGTCATGTTCCCCATCGTGGATATGCGAGGGAACATCATCGGCTTCGGAGGGCGTGTCCTCGACGATTCCAAGCCCAAATACCTCAACACAAGCAAGACCCCCGTTTTTGACAAGGGCTCGAACCTTTTCTCTATGAACTTCGCAAAAAATGCCAACACCAAGCGGCTCATCCTCTGCGAAGGATATATGGACGTTATCGCCGTCAATCAGGCAGGGTTCGACAACGTTGTTGCTACACTGGGTACTGCCATCACTCCCGATCAGGCAAGGCTCATCAGTCACTATGCTGAGGAGGTCATAATCGCCTACGACAGCGACGGTGCAGGTCAGAAAGCCACTCAGAAGGCTATCAACCACTTCGCCGATGTGGGGCTGCAAACCAAGATAATCCACATGGAGGGGGCTAAAGACCCCGATGAATACATAAAAAAGTTCGGTGTGAACCGTTTCCGTCTGCTCCTTGACGGCTCAAATGACGCTATCGACTTCATGCTCGACAAGTGCGAGGACGGGCTCGACCTTTCCTCCGAGATGGGCAGAGTTGAACTGCTGAAACGTGCCGCTAAGGTGCTGGCAGGGATAGAATCGCCCCTTGAACGTGAGGTCTATATTTCCCGTACCTCAAAGAAGTGCGATATCCCCGTTCAGGTGCTGAAAACACACATCGACGATATGCTGAAGAAAAACCGATTTTCCGCCAAAAAGAACGAATGGCGCACCATCAAGGCGAATACGTCATTCGTCAGGGACGAGGTCAACCCCGAGGCTGCAAAGCACCGAAAGGAAGCCCGTGCCGAGGAAATGATAATATACTACCTGCTGAAACGTCCGCAGGAGTGGGAGGATGTGCAGAAAGCCGCTCCCCCCGATATCTTCGTTACTCCCTTTCACAAAAAAGTATATTCCGCTCTGCTGAGCAAAATGCAGGAATCTGAGAAATTCACCCTGCTTATGCTGAACGGCGAATTTACACAGGAGGAAATGGGAAGAATAAGCGGTATCGCCGCCAAAAACGAGGATACTCCCATCTCATTTGAGGGAGTCACGGACTGTGCAGGGGTACTGAAAAAATCAAAGCCAACACCATCTGATGAGCTCAGCAATGACGAATTGATGAGCAAGTTCAGGTCTAAAAATAAAAAATAGGAGGTTTTCTTATGGAAAACAAAAAGAACACCATTGACGCTCTCATGGAACAGGGCAAAACTAACGGAAAGCTGACAACAAAAGAGATCACCGACGCACTGGAAGAGCTGGATTTTGACGTTGACCAGATCAATACCTTCTATGACAACTGCGAAAGCCTCAACATCGAGATCATAGAGGATATGAACATGGATGCAGACCTTAAAATAGGTCTGGATTCCGCCCTCACCGACGATCTGGAAATGGCTCTCTCAACTGAGGGTATCGCTATCGACGACCCTGTAAAGATCTACCTCAAAGAGATCGGACGAGTTCCGCTTCTCACCACCGAGGAAGAGATCGAGCTTGCTCAGAGAATGGCTAAGGGCGACCCATACGCTAAAAAGCGCCTTTCCGAAGCTAACCTCCGTCTTGTGGTATCAATCGCAAAGAAGTACGTGGGCAGAGGTATGCAGTTCCTCGACCTTATTCAGGAGGGCAACCTCGGTCTTATCAAGGCTGTTGAGAAGTTCGACTACACAAAGGGCTTCAAGTTCTCCACATACGCTACATGGTGGATACGTCAGGCTATCACCCGTGCTATCGCAGATCAGGCAAGAACTATCCGTATCCCCGTTCATATGGTGGAAACTATCACAAAGGTGAAAAAGGTATCCAGCCAGCTTCTCCACGAAAACGGTCACGACCCAAGCCCCGAGGAGATCGCAGACAAGCTGAATATGCCTGTGGACAAGGTTCGTGA
>JAFVBU010000295.1 GCA_017479805.1 Ruminococcus sp. | reverse complement strand
TAGCGAGTGGGAGCGTGTACGTTGTCGAGTTGACGCCAGCTCGAAATGCCCCGAAGCACCTTGAAATGCTTCGGGGCAAAACTTATATATATATTGCTCCACCAACTAACTCTTGAATTTTCTTGCTTGTCCTGACAGCGAAATACTGCGTCAGAAAGTCTTGAAATGCGACAGCATTCCTGCGGCTTTCTTCCTTGTCTTTCACTGCCGGTTCTTCGCAATAATTCTTCAAGAGTTAATTGGTGGAGCAATAGGCAACTGATACTCAGCTATGTATCTTTTCGTCGAATTTATTCTTTCCGCCTGCGCCTGAAACGTCAACGGGATATTCGCCTGTGAAGCAGCCGTGGCAGTAGCCGCCCTCAGAGCCGATAAGCTCGCCAAGACAGTGCACAGGCAGGTACGCAAGGCTGTCTGCACCGATATACTGCGCTATTTCCTCGGTACTGCTGCACTTTCCTGCGATGAGGTTCTCCTCTGAATCGATATCCGTTCCGAAGTAACAGGAGTGTACGAAAGGCGGCGAGGAAATACGCACATGAACTTCCTTTGCCCCTGCTTCACGGAGAAGATGGACTATCCTTGCACTGGTCGTGCCCCTGACAATGGAATCGTCTATCATAATGACACGCTTGCCTGCAACGGTTTCACGCACCGCATTGAGCTTTATTTTTACCGCATTTTCTCGCTGGGACTGGTGGGGCTGTATGAAGCTCCTGCCGATATATTTATTCTTGATGAAGCCGATACCGTAGGGGATGCCGCTTTCGTTGGCGTAGCCCAAAGCCGCATCAAGTCCCGAATCGGGAACGCCTATGACGATATCCGCATCAACAGGGCTGTGCTTGGCAAGAAGCCTGCCTGCACGAAGCCTTGCGCCGTGGACCGATACTCCCTCAATGACAGAATCGGGACGGGCGAAATAGATGTACTCGAAAATGCAGATATTCCGCTTTTTTGAGCAGTTAGTCCTTATAGAGCGCAGTCCATCCTTGCCGATGACCACTATCTCGCCTGCTTCAACGTCACGGACAAACTCCGCTCCCACCGTTTCAAGTGCACATGACTCCGAAGCCGCAACGTATGCGCCGTCGTGGGTCTTGCCGATACACAGCGGACGGAAGCCGTCGGGGTCACGGAAAGCAATGAGCTTGGTTGCGGTCATGACAATGCAGGAATATGCACCTTTGAGCCGTGGCATAGCCTTTTCCACAGCTTCCTCGGTGGAGCCGCAGCTCAGTCTCTCACGAACTATCTCATAGGCGATGGCTTCTGTATCGGATGTGCCGTGGAATATTGCTCCCGACAGCTCGAATGAACGCCTCAGCTCGGCGGCATTGACCAGATTGCCGTTGTGGACGAGGGCGAGATTACCCTTGACATGGCGTATAACGAGGGGCTGTATATTATTGGGATTATGACCGCCTGTGGTGGAATATCTCACGTGTCCCACCGCCATATTGCCCTTGCCTAACTTGGCAAGCTCCTCACGGGTGAACACCTCAGAGACCAGCCCGTCCGCACGCTTGTGCCTGAAAATTCCGTCATCGCAGACCGCAATGCCGCAGCTTTCCTGTCCACGGTGCTGTAAGGCGTAGAGCCCGAAATATGCCGAGGAAGCAGGATCGGCGGCAGTAGATTCATATATGCCGAAAACTCCGCATTCCTCATGTATGCTGTCAAACATTTTTCCACCTCATTACAGATACTTCTCGCTGAGCTTGTCGATGATCTCCAGTGCAGCGATGCTTTTCTTTTTGCGCTTATTCATGGCGTACTGCTCAAGATAGGAGTGCGCCTCATGCTCAGTCATTTCCTTGTACTGCATGAGCATGAATTTAGCCTTGTCGATGGTCTGTATCTCCGTAATTTTCTGTTCAAGGCGGAGATTCTCGTGGTACAGCTTCAGCGAACGGGTAACGGCGATATCCACCGTTTTGATGAGCTGATAAAGCAGGGTCTTGCTGAAAGGCTTTCCCACAACGATAATGCCCTCGCTTTCCGCTGAACTGCCCATTTTCTCGGCATCGTCCTCCTTGATTATGAGTATGCAGTTGGCAGAGGTATTCTGAATGATGTACTTTGCCATTTCAATGCCCGACTCATCCATAAGGGGCGAATTTATGACCACAAGCTCGGCAGCGGTATCGCCGTCGAGAGTAGTTTTCGCCTGATATGCCGATTCTACCAGCTTTACAGAGCAGCTAAAGGATTCACGGAGAAAAGTGACCAGAGTTTCTGAGGCTTTTTTATTACTTGATATAACAAGAACCTTTTCCAAAGCGAACCTCCGTCAGAGACTGTAAAAATATTTTTTGTCCTCAAAAGCATCCTTGTCGTATGCGGCGGAGTATTCCTTCCACTCGTTTCTTTTGTGTCCGAGGAGCACATCAAGGATGGCAGGGGAGATGTACTTTTTAATGAATGATGATCTTTCAGCAAAGTCCGCAGCCTCAGAAAGGTCTGTAGGCAGCTTGTCGGAAGCCGAATTTTCCTCGGGCAGCGAAAGGTTGCTGTTTATGCCCTCCAAGGCGGCATATATCATAAGACCGAAAACGAAATATGGGTCGCATACGCAGTCAGCGGCTCTCAGCTCGATGGGGGAATCATTGCTGTCAGCGTCCATGCGGATAAGCTGATCGCCCTCGTCCTTTGCCCAGACTATTTCCCTCGGAGCGGAGAATTCTCCCAGTCTTGCGTATGAATTTACAGTAGAATTGGTGAATATGGTAAAGTCACGGATATGAGCCATGATACCTGCGGCAGCCGAGCGTCTTATCTCGGCAGTCTCATCCTTTAACTCCTCAAAAAAGTCGCTGTCGGGGAAAATGGTAAAGCTGATATGCATACCGTTTCCGCAGTCGCTTCTCAGCGGCTTCGGCATAAAGCTGGCATGGACCTCATGATTGACTGCCACCGACTTTACAGCGGATTTGAAGCTGAGGAAGGTATCGGCAGCTTTCAGCGCAGAGGAAGCGTTGAAGTCTATCTCATGCTGACCGCAGCCGCTTTCGTGACGGGATGAAACGGGGTGGATGCCCATTTGTTCAAGGGTAAGGCAAACATCACGGCGGATGTTCTCGCCCTTGTCGTCGGGAGCAACATCGCAGTAGCCTGCAAAATCGTGGGGTATCTTGGTGGGGAGACCGTTCTCGTCCAGCTTGAACAGCGTGAACTCGCAGGAAGTGCCGAAGCGGAATGTATAGCCTGCCGCAACAGCCGCCTTTGTAGCTTTTTTCAGGAAGTATCTGCCGTCACCCTCGAAAGGAGTGCCGTCAGCATAGCGGATGTAGCAGAACATACGGATAACCCGTCCCTGCTGTGGACGCCACGGAAGAACTGTCATGGTCTGTGCATCGGGGAAAAGATAGAGATCCTTTCCCTTTGCAGCTTCAAAGCCCGACAGCTTACGTGCGGTTACGGCAACACCACGTTCAAAGGTGACAGCCAGCTCCGATGAAAGTATGGATATGTTTTTGAGCCTGCCGTGCAGGTCGCAGAAAGTCAGCTTCACGAACTTTACGTCGTTTTCATCCACATACTGTAATATTTCGTTTTCGGAATATATCATAATGTCCTCCGTTAAAGATTAGTGTAGCCCATGAGGAAGCTGTCCGCATCAGCAGCGGCGTCCCGTCCCTCACGGATAGCCCTTACAACAAGTGACTGACCGATGTGCATATCTCCCGCAGTAAATACTTTTTCCACGTTTGTCGAGAAGCTGCCCTGCTCGGTCTTTACACCTCCACGCTGGTTCACTTCAACTCCGAAAGCCTCGGCGATGTAGCTCTGACAGCCGACAAATCCTGCGGCGATAAGGCAAAGCTCGCACGGGAGAATCTCCTCGCTGCCCTCGATCTCCTTTGGTATCTTTCTTCCGCTTGCAGGGTCGGGAACGAATTCCAGCTTGACAGTCTTTACAGCCGAAAGAGCGCCCTTTTCGTCCTTGATGAACTCCTTTACGGTGGTGGTGTAGATACGTGGGTCGTGACCGAAAACAGCTATAGCCTCCTCCTGACCGTAGTCAGTCTTGCAAACTCTCGGATACTGAGGGAAAGGATTGTCCTCACCTCTCTCATCGGGGAGCTTAGGCATCATTTCAAGCTGTGTGACTGAAGCGCAGCCGTGGCGGACAGCAGTTCCCACGCAGTCATTTCCCGTGTCGCCGCCGCCGATTATGATAACGTTCTTGCCCTCGGCGGAGATGTATTTTCCGTCGGAAAGGTCGGAATCAAGGAGACTTTTAGTGGTAGCTTTAAGGAAGTCAACAGCGAAGTAAATGCCCTCCGCATCCCGTCCCTCAGCCTTGATATCTCTCGGCTGTGACGAACCGCAGGCAAGTATCACCGCATCGAAGCTGTCGAGTATCTCCTGAGCGGTTACATCCTTTCCCACATCAGTGCTTGTGCGGAACTCCACGCCCTCAGCTGCCATAAGGTCGGTGCGGCGCTTGATGATGTGCTTTTCCAGCTTCATATTGGGGATACCGTACATGAGAAGTCCGCCTGCTCTGTCGGAGCGCTCAAATACCGTGACGCTGTGACCACGTTTGTTGAGAGTATCAGCAGCCGCAAGTCCCGAGGGACCCGAGCCGATAACAGCCACCCTTTTGCCGCTTCTTACGGCAGGTATCCGGGGTGTCATGAGACCCTTTTCAAAAGCAGCTTCGATAATGGAGTTTTCATTGTCTCTTGTGGTAACGGGCTGGTCATTAAGTCCGCATATGCAGGCTTTTTCGCATAATGCGGGACAAACCCTTGATGTGAATTCAGGGAAGTTATTGGTCATGAGCAGACGTTTGAGAGCCTGCTCTTTCTGACCGTGGTATACAAGATCGTTCCACTCGGGGATGAGGTTGTTCAGCGGACAGCCTGATATCATGCCGCCAAGCATTTTGCCGTTCTGGCAGAAAGGCACTCCGCAGTCCATGCACCGTGAAGCCTGTTCACGGCGCTGTTCCTCGCTGAGCGGTATGTGGAACTCGTTATAATTTTTTATTCTGTCAAGAGGCGGGACAGCGGTGGTCTCCGTCCTGACGTATTCAAGAAAACCTGTAGCCTTGCCCATAGTTTATGCCTCCTTCTTAATAGCAAAAAATGCTTCTATCTCAGCCTGTTCGCTGTCCATGCCCTTTTCCTCGAATTCAAGGACGGTGCTGCGTATCTTAGCGTAGTCGTGGGGGATTATCTTCTTGAACTTGGGGATGTATTCCTCGAAATGTTCAAGTATCATCTTAGCCTTTTCCGAACCCGTAGCCTCAGCGTGTTCAGCGATGAAGCCTTTAAGTTCAAGAATATCAGCCTTTTCAGCAACAGGCTCAAGGGATACCAGAGCCTTGTTGAGGCGCATATACAGATCACGCTCCTCGTCGAGCACATAAGCTATACCGCCCGACATACCTGCGGCGAAGTTTTTGCCTGTTCTGCCGAGGATAACTGCACGGCCGCCTGTCATATATTCACAGCCGTGATCGCCGACACCCTCGCAGACCGCAACAGCACCCGAGTTTCTTACGCAGAAGCGCTCGCCTGCAATGCCGTTGATGAAAGCCTTGCCCGAGGTAGCGCCGTAGAGAGCGACGTTTCCGACGATGATATTCTCGTCAGCCCTGAAGCCCGACTTTGCAGGAGGGAACAGCACGAGCTTTCCGCCCGAAAGTCCCTTTCCGAAGTAGTCGTTGCTGTCACCGCAGAGCTCAAGAGTGAGACCCTTTGGAATGAATGCGCCGAAGGACTGACCGCCGCTGCCGCTGCATTTAACGGTGTAGGTATCGTCAGCAAGAGCATTTTCGCCGTGTATCCTTGTTATCTCAGAGCCGAAAAGTGTACCGACGGAGCGGTCTGTATTTACAACGTCGATGGAGATAGATGAAGGCAGACCCTTTTTCAGAGCACTTCCCATCTTCTTCATTATAACACACCTGTCAATGGTCTTGTCAAGTTCAAAATCGTAGATATCAGCAGGATCGAAGTGCTGCTTGCCCTCTGCTGCGGTATTTGTGAGAATATTTGAGAAATCGATGTTTGCAGCAGCGGCACTGTCCTTTATGCGGAGCAGATCGGTGCGTCCCACCAGCTCGTCAACGGTGCGTATGCCCAGCTTTGCCATATATTCACGAAGCTCCTGAGCGATG
>JAFVBU010000294.1 GCA_017479805.1 Ruminococcus sp. | reverse complement strand
TATATCAAAGCTTTCTGACGGGGATAACACAATGATACTGCGCTTGGAGGTTATTGCAGCCTCTAAACGTCTGTTTGAAGTGTCTGATTTTCTGTACTATTCGATCGCTTACGGAATACTTGAGATCATGAAATACACAAAGCGTGGACTTGCCGAACATCTCAGACCGCCGATAAATGACGGCCAGCTGTGCTTTGCTGACTGGGTGGCTTGAATTTTGGGGAAAGTTAAAAGTATATATCTATCGTTTCAATAAGAGTTATCATTTCAGACTTGGATTGTTATCAGTTTTCTCCGCTGAGATATTTAAGCAGTATCGCTTTGTTTATGAAGATTTTTGTTCCTGCCTTAATGTATGGTATCTGTCCGTTCTTTATCATCAGCCTTACCTGATACACAGAAAGCCCGAGACCATTGCAGCGGCTTCCCGAATAGTAAGTAATACGACCTTGTTTTCTTCCATTGTTGCGACCTCCTTTATTTCATTCCGTTCTCTCTGTCGGCTTCGCCTGCAATAAAGCAAAGGCACATTGAAACCACTCCGACTATACCGCCTAAGACCGTTCCCGCTATAAACTTTATCATTTCATTTCCCCCTCATCAGTAATCAATTTCGAGACTTGCTTTCAGAGCTTCGTCTATCTCGGCCATTTTCATATCGTCAACCGTGCCGATATATTCTCCGAGACGGTGCTTGTCAAAGGTCATTATCTGTTCGGCAAGTGCAGAGTTTTCCCAGTACAGTCCATAGTTCCTTCCAAGGCTGACGTGAGTCTGTATAGGCTTTTTGCCTGCCGAAGTGACCGGTACGACGATGACAGTGTTGGAATACAGATTCCCGATGTTGTTCTGAACGATGATCACCGGACGGCTGCCGTTCTGTTCAGAGCCGACGCCTTTATCAAGGCGGGCATAGAAAATATCTCCCCGCTTTATCATTCGGAGCACCTCCTCTGGAAATGGTCATAATGGTCACAGTCTCTGAAACAGATGCGGTAAAGAAAGGGTACAAGCAATGGAGTTATTCGGGATTTCCGAATAACTCCATGGTGTATCCTCGGCCTTAATGCATATCGGCTTTGAATATATATTTTTGAAAAAAAGGGGCTGAAATATATCGCAATGTAGACCTTGCTGTGACTATGCAGAGTTGATCATTACATTCTCATGTAAGTTCACTCCGACCTGAGTCATGCAGTTTGATCGACATCTAACGATATACTTCAGCCCCACTTGGCTCTTCGTACAGCCCACTTGCTGCACGGTTTTTTACGATAAATATCTATCCTATATTCTATTGTTATCAACCGGTTGCGAGCTGAACATCAGCCCTGCGCCGGGTAGTATCCTTATTATTTCCTTTGAGCCGACCGCCCCGCTTGAAAAGCCCTGATATCTGCCGGAAGCATTGCGGTATATCAAAAAGCACTCGTATCGGCCGGATACGGGTGCTTTTTCAGTATCAGAAATCCTCGTCGTAGAGGAAGTCCGCCCAGTAGTACTGGCTCATATACTCGTTCTGAAAGGAATTGACCGCTGCCGGATCCAGCTCCTTGAAACGGTAGTAGTCGCAGTCGAGCAGCTTTGTGTTGACCGCAAGCGCATTGTAGCTTCGCGCTATCGTCTCTTCTGCGCCGACAGCTTTCAGGCTTTTTATCATTCCGTGTATAAGCTGCTGGATGTAATTCTGCTGCTTTGTATCGTAAGGCTCATCCTCGAAAAGCACCGCGGCGATCTCCTTGGTGCTGCAGGAGCTTCCGTGGCGGTGGACGAGGTAAGCAAATACCTCCTTCGACCTGCTCCTTTCAAAGCGTACGTGTTCGCCATTTGGAAGGAACACATCGAAATTTCCGAAGCACTGGACCCTCAGAAGAGCATTCTCTTTCGGCAGGATAGGGAAACGCAGGTCGGCAAGCTCTTTGTCGATCTTCTCCTTGGTAACAGGCTTCATAACGTAACCGCTTGCGTGCAGGCCCATTGCCTCGCCGGTGTATTCTGAAAAGCCCGTTACAAAAATAATGTTTATCTTCGGGTTCACCTCTTTGAGCTTTTTTGCCAGCTCGACACCGTTCATCCCGCGCATATGGATATCCAGCAGCGCAATGTCGCACCCGCCCCGCTTTGTCTCTTCAAGCAGGTCGTCCTGATCCAGAAATGCCGAGATGTCTGCATTGGGTCTGGATTGTCTGACAGCCTGCTCCAGCATCCTCAATGCCAGCGGTTCATCATCAATACACTGTATCCTCATTTTTACCCTCCTTCTTTTGTATTATCACTCGAGCAGTAGTGCCCTT
>JAFVBU010000293.1 GCA_017479805.1 Ruminococcus sp. | reverse complement strand
ATAAAAGGACAAACCTTTGACGTGACGCTTGTTTTCAAATCTCCTGAGAATTCGAGCGAAACCGTTGAAGATAAGATCAAACATCTCATAAACGGTGATAAAATAGGTTGAAAAAAGTCTGGACTTTCGGGCCGAGTAGTGGTATACTGTGGGTGTATCCTATTCGGTTTGATTCCAGAAGCATAGCTTCGGAACAGGAGGATATATGAAAACAGAATCAAACACGGAACAGATAACAGCGTTGTACTGCCGCCTTAGCCAAGAGGACTTCCGCGCGGGAGAGTCGCTGTCAATTGAAAATCAAAGACTTATGCTCAAGGACTACGCTGACAAGAACGGATTCCGCAATTGTCAGTATTACATCGATGACGGTTACAGCGGCACCGATAATACTCGTCCTGAGTACGTTCATATGCTCAGCGATGTGGAGAACGGACTGGTCGGAACAGTTATTGTGAAAGACCAGTCGAGACTTGGACGTGATCACTTGGAAACGGACAGGCTTATGGAACTGGTATTCCCTGCATATGATGTTCGCTTCATTGCAGTCACTGATAACGTCGATAGTGCGAACGGATTCAATGAGATGTCTGGTATCAAAAATCTGTTCAACGATATGTACGCCCGAGATACGAGTAAGAAAATCAGAGCTGTGCAACGAGCTAAAGGTGAACGCGGTGAGCGCGTCGGTACGACAACTCCATACGGCTACATGAAAGATGAAAACAAACATCTGATGCCAAATCCTGAGACTGCACCTGTCGTCAAGCGTATCTTTGAAATGAGTGCAGAGGGTAAAGGTATCCGCAAGATATGCGACATACTGAGCGCCGAAAAAATTCTGTGTCCAAGTGCATACGCTGCACAAAAGGTTGGCAAGCCTAAAACGAAACCATACCATTGGGCGCAGAAAACCGTCAGAGAAATGCTCGCAAATCGTATTTACTGCGGCGACACTGTAAACTTCAGCACCTATACTAAGTCCTACAAGCTCAAAAAGACGCTGAAGAACGAGCCCGAGAATATGCTTATCTTTGAGAACACTCACGAAGCTATAATCAGTCGAAAGCTGTTTGATGTCGTTCAGAAGCATTACGAAGGCAGAAAGAAGTCGGACAAGTTCGGCGAGACGGATAAGTACGCAGGCTACCTTTACTGTGCAGAATGCGGATCGAGACTTTATATCAGTCGTTCTAAGAAAATGGATCGTAGCAAATTTCACTATATGTGTGCAGGATATCAAAGCAGAATCACTGACTGTACTGCTCACTACATTCGTGAAGAGGTGCTCGATAGTATTGTGCTTCGGTATTTGAGGCAGGTCATTAGCTATGCGCGAGACAAGTCAGACGAGTTCTATGCTATGGCAATGGCAAATGGTAAGACTGAAGCTCAAAAGCAGTTTAAGGAGAATGAAAAGCTCATAAGTGAATATGAGACTAGGATAACTCAGCTCGACAATGCGATACAGCTTCTCTACATGGACAGGTCAAACGGAAAGATCACGGATGAACGCTACGATATTCTCTCCGCTAACTTTGAGAAGGAGCAGTACGAGCTTAAATCCAAGCTCAACGCTTTTGACTCACAGCTTGATGAGATGAAGGTGCGCGAGCAGCGTGTCAGAGAGTTTATCAACAACGCCAAGCAGTACACAGAGATACGCAGGCTCACTCCCGAGATACTGAAATCTTTCATCGGGCGCATTGAAGTCTACGAAAAGGCAGTCAAGCATTCAAGGACGTGCGGCAATCGTGTTGTGGTCTACTTTACGTTTTCGGCTGACAAGGAGGTAGTAATCGACAGAGTGATAAGCGAAAACGGCGATATGCTGGTACTTTAACAACAAAAATCTCCGAGGGTCAACTCCCTCGGAGAAAACATAAATATTAATTGTTCGTTAAGAAACGTGCGATAACGCCGCCCCTACATCAGGCTAACGGCTAATGGCTATGGGCTAACGGCTTAAATCAGAATTTAGCAAAGCTAAATTCTGATTTAACTGAATAGGAAAAATAATACAATGCCCCGAAGCATTTTAAAGTGCTTCGGGGCAAAATGTCTATATGGTTATCTGTAATATTTGCTCAGGGGCTTGTTTTTATCGTTTATCCTCGGACTGTCTGAACTGTA
Organism: Ruminococcus sp.; assembly: GCA_017479805.1. GTDB lineage: Bacteria > Bacillota > Clostridia > Oscillospirales > Ruminococcaceae > Ruminococcus. Next base: position 3,464 of record JAFVBU010000293.1, on the reverse strand, counting down.
AAGGCGTGAGACCATAGGAGCTTCCGAAAAGCTTTACGAAATATGAGGTATTGTTATATCCCACATTGATACCCACGTCCTTGACGGAAAGGTCGGTAGTCCTGAGCAGCTCCGCAGCCTTATTGAGGCGGCTGGTGATAACGTCCTTGTTGACGCTTACTCCGAAGGTCTCCGTATAGAGGTGCTGGAAGCGCGAGCGGCTGAGAGATAGCTCCTTAGCCATATCGTCAATGGAATAGTCTCTGCCCGGCCAGCGGTAAATGGACTGGCGTATCCACAGCAGCTTTTCGGAGTAGATACCCTCGGGGCGGTCGGTGAAGGTACGCTTTTTGCTGAGCTTTTCCGAGGTCTTGTACATAAGCAGCTGATAATAAAGGTCGATAGCCTTTTCCTTAAATGTGTTTGTTGAGTAGTGCTCGAAGCACATACTGCGTATCATTTCCGACATTTCCGTTATGTCGGTTATATCCACGGGACGGTCGAGAGGGATATTCAGCTCCTCCATCATCTTCTGTTCATTCTCGTCGGGGAAGAAGTGCATCCAGTCGTCGAAGTATTCGGTGCTGGCAGGATAGTAATATTGAGGCGTATCGGGACGGAATATGATGAACGAATGAGCGCCTGTGCGGATATCCTTGCCATTTATCCTGAAATGTGCGGGGGTCTTTACTATGAGCATGAGCCAGCTTTCTGTGCCGTTTGGTCTGTCTATGCAGAAACTTCTGCCGTGTCTGTGATTGTAGCCTATTTCGACCATTTTCATGAGCTTTCCCTCCTTTGACAAATTACGGGAATATTATACCATAGTGAAGACGGGCGTGTCAATTACTTTCAGCACAAAAGTGATATATAAATACCTTATCATCCGATAGTTGAATTTAAAAAACGGATATGGTATACTTATTCTATCGGGAGGCGATAAATTGAAACTAAAGGACATTACTGCCAAATCGGCGGCAAAAGATATATTCACGGGCATCATCATAGCACTTGTGTCGATCCCTATCTCTATGGGATACGCACAGGTATCGGGACTTCCTGCGGTTTACGGTCTGTACGGCTCGGTTTTTCCGATACTCATTTTCGGACTTTTCTCCACCTCCAAGCAGTTCATTTTCGGCGTGGACGCGGCACCTGCCGCCCTTGTTGGAGCCTTTCTCGCAGCGCTCGGCATAGAGAGCGGCTCTGACGAAGCTGTACAGCTTGTCCCTGTTATCAGCTTTTTCGTGGGAGTATGGCTGCTGCTCATGGCACTGTTCAAAGCAGGGCGTGTGGTATCCTACATCTCCACTCCGGTCATGGGAGGCTTTATAAGCGGCATTTCCACCACCATAATCTTCATGCAGATACCCAAGATACTGGGCGGCACAAGCGGCAGAGGAGAGATAGTAGAGCTCATTTCTCACATCGCTGAGACCTGCGCTCACAGCTTCAATGTCACATCAGCCATACTTGGCGGAACAGCGCTGGCGCTGCTTCTCATATCGAAGAAACTTATGCCTAAGCTGCCCATGTCTGTTTTTGTCATGATAGGTGGAGCGGTTCTGGGGTACACCGGATTTGCGGAGACTCACGGAGTTGCACTTCTTGAAAATGTGGAGCGCGGACTGCCTGCGTGGCGGCTCCCTCACTTCAGCGGATGGGACATTACGCAGGTGCTGACCACCAGTCTTACGATAGCGGTGGTCATAATGGCTGAGACACTTCTCGCCTCCAGCAGCTATGCTGCAAAGAACGGCTACAAGCTGAAAAACAACCGCGAGATAATGGTGTACGGACTTGGCAACATAGCGGCGTCAATGACAGGCTGCTGTCCCGTGAACGGCTCTGTATCGCGAAGTGCAATGGGTGAGCAGTACGGCGGAAAGTCACAGCTCATGTCCATAGCGGCATCCTTTTCCATGATGCTGATAATGCTTTTCGGAACGGGCTTTATCAAGTATTTGCCTGTTCCCGTACTTACAGCCATAGTGGTATCGGCACTTCTGGGGGCGGTGGAGTTCCGCCTGATGAAGCGCCTTTTCAAACAGGACAAGAGGGAGCTTTTCATCTTCTTCGGAGCTTTTTTCGGAGTTCTTGTTTTCGGCACGGTCTACGGAGTAATGACGGGAGTCATACTCTCGTTCATCAGCCTTATCATCAACGTTGCCAATCCCAAGCGCTCATTTCTGGGAGTTATCGAGGGGCATGAGGGCTTTCACAGCCTTGAACGTAACACATATGCTCATCCCTTGAAAGGAGTGGTGCTGTACAGATTTTCGGGAAACCTCTACTTTGCCAATATCAGCACGTTCATATCCGACATTGAGGCAGCATTGAAGGACGACACAAAGGCAGTTGTGGTGGACTCGGGAGCTGTCTGCAACATAGACATTACCGCAGCCGACAGGATAGCCGAGCTGAGAAAGCAGCTGGAGGACAGGGGCGTGAAGCTGTATTTCGCCTCACATATCGGCTCTCTCAACGACCGCTTCCGTCAGCTCGGACTGGGCTCAATGGTTGAGAAAGGGCATTGCAGGCGGACTATTCCTGCGGCGCTCCTTGACGCAGGCTTAACAGCTCCCTATGCAACAGAAAACGATAAGGAAACAGCTGCCGACAAGCTTCCCGTGAGGAGCTTTGAGCGTCTGGAGTTTGAATGGGCATTCGGAGCCTCTGCGGACGAGGAGATGGAGAAGTACGCGGAGAAGCTCCTCGTAAACATCAACAGCAGCGGCAGTGCCGAGGAGCAGCTCACAGGGATAATCAACGCCGACGAGAACTGGAAGGGAATGGGGGACCTTGACCGCGAGGAGCTCCTTGTACATCTGGAGTCCCATCTGAAGGAACTGTCCGAGAAGCTCCACATCAGCGAGGAACACATCGAGGAAGCCATAGAGCTGAGGAAGCTGCGGCTTGCAAGGAATATCGGCAGAAAAGACCCCAAGGCACTGAAAATGCTCCGTGAGCACGACCGCCGCTTTGATAAGGAGCTGAAAAAGCACGATTCAAAGCTGTATGAGAAGCTGCTTGCACACAGGCGTGAAGCCCTTGACAATCTGCGAAAGACCAATCCCGAATTCTCCGACCTTATCGACGAACTAAGCAAGCAGTGAATAAGCTTGTTACATAGTCACAAAAAAGCCTGAGAGCGATAATACTCTCAGGCTTTATTACTGTAATGGACCCGAAGGGGTTTGAACCCTCGGCCTCTGCGTTGCGAACGCAGCGCTCTCCCAACTGAGCTACGGGCCCGCGTTATTCCGTCATTAATTATAGCACTGAAAAAGTGGTAAGTCTATTATCAGCAACGAATGTTTACAATTTGTTCACAATTTTTAGCGTACGTCATAATAGAACTTATCTGCTGCCTTTTTGTTGTATCCTGTGAGGATCGCCTTTGTAAGATTACGGTTCTTCAGGAGATACCAATCTCCGAATTCGTCAAATTTCCGGCTGGAAGTGATGACGGAGGGTTTTTTTAT
>JAFVBU010000292.1 GCA_017479805.1 Ruminococcus sp. | reverse complement strand
GGCCGGCGGCGTTGCTGTGTCTGTGCCTACACGCATAGAGAATAACTTCAAGCTGACTGTTGAGGACTTCAAGGACAAGATAACCGAGCGCACAAAGCTGCTGATACTGCCTTTCCCCAACAACCCCACAGGCGCTATAATGACAAAAGAGGACTTAGAGCCTATCGCTGAATTTCTCCGTGACACCAATATAATGGTGCTGTCCGACGAGATATACTCCGAGCTGACCTACGGCAGAAAGCACTTCTCCATCATCGAGCTGGAGGGCATGAGAGAGCGCACTATCTACGTCAACGGCTTCTCAAAGGCTTACGCTATGACAGGATGGAGACTGGGCTATGTTGCCGCTCCCGAGCCGATAATCTCACAGGTGTTCAAGATACACCAGTACGGCATAATGTGCAGTCCGTACATAAGCCAGAATGCGGCTATCGAAGCCCTCACCTCCTGCGACGCAGAGGTGAAGAAAATGGTGGAGGAGTACAATGTCCGCCGCCGCTATCTGGTCAGCGAGTTCAACCGTCTGGGACTGCCCTGCTTTGAGCCCGAGGGCGCATTCTATGTGTTCCCGTGTATCAAGTCCACAGGGCTTACCAGCGAGGAATTCTGCGAAAGACTGCTCTACGAGGAGAGAGTTGCGGCTGTCCCGGGAAGTGCATTCGGAGACAGCGGCGAGGGCTATATGCGTATCTCCTACGCTTACTCACTGAAACACCTGATGGAAGCAATAAGCCGTATCGAGAAGTTCCTGAAAAAGCTGGAGGCTGAGAAAAATGGCTGAGCGCATGACCGTCAGAGCGGCGGCTAAGGTGAACCTCGCCCTTGACGTTACGGGCAAGCTGGACAACGGCTACCACACTCTCGAAAGCGTGTTCCAGTCCGTGGGGCTGTACGACGAAGTCACCGTTGAGCTGGCGGAGGATATCACCGTAAGCTGTGAAGTTCCCGAGCTGTTTGCAGAATCGGACGAGATACCATGCGATGAGCGGAATATCGCCTATAAAGCGGCAAAGCGGTTCTTTGAGTACGCAGGTATCAGCGGCGGATGCAGTATACATATTAAAAAGGGAATTCCCTCGCAGGCAGGCATGGGCGGCGGAAGTGCCGATGCGGCGGCTGTTATGTACTGTCTCGGCAGGCTGACGGGAAAGGATATCATTCATCCCGAAAAGACGGGGGCTGACGTTCCTTTCATGCTTGCAGGCGGAACGGCTTACGTTGAGGGCATAGGCGAGAAAATAACTCCCATCGCCGATTATTCGGGGCGTATCCTTGTTATCGCAAAGGGCAAGGAGGGCGTTTCGACTGCCGAGGCTTACGGAAATATCGACAGCCTTGAAGCTCCGAAACATCCCGAAACTGCGGAGCTGGTCAAAGCAATTAACAATACTCCAGATGAAGCGTACCGCTATTTCGGCAACCTTTTTGAGCAGGCGGTTCAGCTTGACGAGGTGGACGGGATAAAGTCCGCAATGCTTGGAATGGGCGCACTGAGCGCAGTAATGACAGGCAGCGGCTCAGCGGTATTCGGACTTTTCGCAGACTGTGGCAAGGCGGAGAAATGTGCCGAAAAGCTGAGAGAACAAGGCTTTTTCGCTCAGACCTGCGAGACTGTCGGGGAGAGTATTGTGGAGATCGATATAGAATAAAAATCTGACCTGCTGTGAACTTGATGAAAGTTCGGGCAGGTCTTTTTATGCTGTCATTACATTGGTTCATGCATTTTTATGTAAAATTGGCGGGACGTCGACAAGCTGGCGTCAGCTTGACCACGCTCACGCTCTCACTCGCAAGCTCGTTCAGTCTCTGCGAAACTTTTACTCTGCTTTCGCTCACAGAAGTAAATATGTGGGTGGAGTCATGTTATTTCATTGTAAGGCACGGGAGGGCGAGGGCGCCCTCCCCTACAAAGTAGCGTTCATCCATCCTCAATGAGAGTAACAGCACGTATTTACTGCAAATGACCGCTCCAAAACTAAGCCGTCCCCACAAAAAGCAAAAGTCGGCAAAGAGGGGAAAGGTTAAGGAAGGGGAGTGCAGAGGGGAAAACTAAGGAAAGGGGAGAAATGCCGACTTTT
>JAFVBU010000291.1 GCA_017479805.1 Ruminococcus sp. | reverse complement strand
GCTACAGCAGCAGGCGCTCCTCAGCAGGCTATAGAGGCTGCTGCTCAGAAGGCTTACGAAGAAGCTGCTGCTGCCATCGAAAAGGCTAAGGCAGGCGGCGGTTCATCCGAGGGCGGCGCTCAGTCAGAGGGCGGTTCTTCCGAAGGCGGTGCTCCCGAAGTACCGAACAACGCCTATGTAACTGCTTCCACATTCCCCGAAGTTCAGGCTTCTTACTTTGTTGAAAGCGACCGCTGCACTTCTTCATTCGAGGCTTTCGAGGCTGCTCTTAATATGCTCGACCCCGATAACGACGGCGTTGCTGACGACACAGGCATCAGACTTATGTACGCTACAAATACAAATACCACTATCGGTGTTTGCCAGGCTATCGAACAGCTCGACCTTACCGACGAAGTTAACGTTATAGGCTTCAATTCGGACGAAAGAGAGCTTTCATACATCAAGACAGGCGTCCTCGACGCTTCCATCGTTCAGAATCCTTACAGTATGGGTTACCTCGGCGTTACCTACGCTAAGAAGCTCGTTGACGGAAATACCATCACCAAGAACATCAATACCGGTGTTACCCTGCTTACAGCAGATAATATCAACGACGACTATATTCAGATCCTTCTCTATCCCGATCAGAGCATCTCTATCTCTGAGGATGATAAAAAAGACAAGAAGTCCGAAAACTCTGAGAGCTCCGATGCAGAAGCAGGATCTGAGGAAAACGGAGGTAACGAATAATGGCAAAAGACATGGAAACCAAATCAATTGAATCACGTGCGAGCAATACCCCGTACATCTTAGCAGGTATCATCCTCTTCCTCGTCATGCTCACCAATATCCTCCTCGTTACAAACCTGTTCAACAAGACTACTGCGATCTCCACACGTACCTCTATGATTATGGAAAACGTAAACCAGTTCATGGGACAGTTCAACGAGGCTAACGCTAAGGTTCTTCTCCTTACCGCAGGTATCGGCGATAAACAGGCTCTTGTCGATGATATCGACCTGAACCTTGAAAACGTTATCGAGGCTGAGAGCACCATCGCACAGATGAGTAATCTCCCCGATCTTGCTATCAAGAGATACACCCACGCTAAGTCCGCTGTTAACTCGTACTTCAATATGTACACCAAATTCAGAGAGGACTGGCTCAGCGACGAATACACCGAGGATCAGATCGCTAACGACTACAGACAGCATCTTCAGGCTCTCCACGTTACAGCTTCACAGATGATCACAGCTATCAACACCATCGTTACAAACGACGCAGGCAAGCAGAGAATAACAGGCTACAGAAACTTCTATGTTATCCTCGGCGCTATGATCACCATCTTCCTCCTCGGCGAACTTGCTATCTTCCTTGCAAGCCGTTTCGCTAAGAAGTCAAGAGAAGCCCTCGCAGAGCGTGAAAAGAACCTCGCAGAGGTCGACGCAAAGCTCAAGAATACACGTCAGAAGGCAAACGACCTCGCTGTTATGAACATCCTTACAGGTATGAAGAACCGTTACGCTCTCGATAACGACGTATCCGAGAGACTTGAAACAGACCGCTTCAATATCGCAGTATTCGACCTTGACAACTTCCGCAGTATCAACGATACCTACGGCTACGACTTCGGTGATGAGTACCTCGCATCAGTTGCAGAGCAGCTCAAGGAACAGTTCAGCTCAGTTGCAGAAATTTACAACATCACAGGTAACGAATTCTGCTTCCTGTTCAACAGAGATGTTTCCGAGAATCAGGCAATGGTTCACGCACAGAAGATTCAGGCAGTTATGAGCCAGCCATACGATGTAATGAACCTTTCAGTACAGCTTACGGCATCAGGTGCGGTTTACCACTACCTCCCCGGCGATTGTCTCAACGTAAACTCTCTCCTTGTTAAGCTCGATACAACAATGAGAGGTATCAAGATGAACGGCGGTAACGCAGTTACATCGGTTATGAATATGTAAAACAAAAGCGCTTCCTTCGGGAGGCGCTTTGTTATTGTAGGGGCACTTTCCGGCAACCTTGTCTTAACACCGAAATTTTCCCGCTTCGACTATAGCCGCATTGTAACTCATGGGACGTCGAGGACGCCGTCCCCTACGAGCTGGCGTCAGCTCGACCACACACACGCTCCCACTCGCAAAGCTCGTTCACTCTCTGCGAGACTTCTACTCTGCTTTCGCTCGCAGAAGTAAATATGGGAATGGGTTTATGATATTTTACATGAACGGCACGGGCGCACATTGTGCGCCCCTACTACGTTCTACTTTCTGATTTCTACTCACTACTCACTACTCACTACTTACTACTTACTAATTATATCTTTTTCTTTAATAAATCCCCTTGCAAACAGTCCGCTTTCATGGTATAATATATCAGTACGTTTATGAAATTTCCGGAGGGTCTTCTATGAAGAAGAAAATAGCTTTATTGTCCGCTTTGGCGCTTATTTCCATGACTTCATGCAGCAATTCCGCTGCTTCTACATCCACCGGCGAGCAGTCCTCGTCCGAATCCTCTGTCTCCAATAGCGAGACCACCGAGGAAAACAGTTCCGATACGTCTGATACCACCGAGTCTCCCGATGACTCCGCTAAAGATCCCGATAAGTTCAACACCTACCCAATGAGCGAGCTTTATGGCGAGGATTCCCCCCTCATCGGCTACTGGCACACCGATGGCAGGGATATGTACATCGAGTACAACGAATTCGGCTCGGAGGGCTTCACTGTGTTCATTCTCGGCGGTAATCTCCAGATATTCTCCTCTCAGATAGGCACTTTCTCGGGCACTCCTCAGAATACCGAGTACATTCTCGCTTCTTCCGAGGACGATGCGGACGTTGCCAACCTCTTTAACAAGGGTACAAAGTTCAATATGGCTGTAAACGACGATAACTCCATCTCGGTTTTCCTCGACTTCGGCTACAGCAAAACTTCCACCTATACATTTGAAAAGTCCCATATTTCCGCAGAGCAGTTAGCGCCCTACTGCGGTACATGGAGCGACGGCAAAAACAATATCAGCTTTACCGCTAACGAGGGCAGGGACAGAGTGGAGTTCCAGACCATTTTCGGCTTCTCCACCGACCAGTACCCTGTGGGAATCCCCTCAGTCACCGATGAAAACGAGTGCTGGCTGTGCTGTCCCTATAAAAAGGGTATGCTCACCGACTACTCCGATCAGGGCGTGTATATGGACGTTATCAACATCCACATGGAGTTCAACTCCGACGGCTCGGTCAACCTGAACCGCTCCTACACCAGCCCCATCCTCATCAACAGCGGTATCTCCAGTGCTGGTACGGTTGTAAGAAAAATTGCTGAATAATAACAAAACAAATACCCCGAAGCGAGTTCAAAGCTCACTTCGGGGCAATTTTTATCTTTGCTTAAAACGACACAGAATTTCTGACATAAACGGTGAAAATGGACGTTGCGTCCACCGCATTTACAATGCCGTCACGTGTCATGTCGGCTATATCAAGGTGTGGCTCGTCAAGAACCCCCTGCACTCCCACAGAGCGCCTTGCGTAGTCGGTAAGGACTGTCGTTGCGTCTACACCGTCAACAACGCCGTCGTCGTTGACATCGCCAAAATTCCTCGGCATATAGGCACTTGTATAGGGCGCACCCGCTTTCAGGAATATCTGCACCCAATGATACATACCGTTGGCATAATAGCAGGAAACGCCGATATACTGGTAATTCGGGTCAAGGATATTCTCTCTGTGCTTCGGGGAATTCATCCAGCTATTGACAGCGTCCTCGGGCGTAGCTTGTCCCTTTGCAATATTCTCGCCGACCTTTCGCCAGTTAAGGTTATACTCCTGCACAAACTCCTGCAAGCCCGTTCCGTCGGGGCGCAGGTGGTCGAACTTAACTGCTATCTCCTTCGCACGGATATCAGCCATATGATTCAGTGTCGGAACTATTTTCACTTCCGACAGACCGTTCTCCTTTCTGAGCTGATTTACCAGCACTGCCACACGTTCAGCATTGTACGCCTCGCTCTCAGAGACAACGGACGTGGTAATATCAGGTGCAGAGACAGACGCTGCACTGGCAGAAAAAGGAGTTAAAGAGCACACCAGACCCAGTACTAAAGGAATAAGAAATGCTCGTTTCATAAAACATACACTCTCCTAAAGACTGACCTCTGAGTGCACCCATGAAAAAACTCCCCAAATGTTATGCTGAAAAAACGGTTAAAAATTTGTCCGTACATCAGCAAATATTTTCATGGAAACGATCAGAGATCAGTACAATAATGATAACACAAACCAATTACATCAAGTATATTGTATCACAAAACTGAACGAAAGTCAATAACAATAAGGATAAATCTACATTAGCACCAGTGAGAAGAAGCTCAAAATAGTCACAATAAACAAAATGACCGTACTAAAGTAAGTACGGTCATTAATGAGTTAAGTAAAGATTTAATTACTTGATTTCGATTGTAGCGCCAGCTTCCTCAAACTTAGCCTTGAGCTCGTTAGCCTCAGCCTCTGAAACGCCTTCCTTGATAGCCTTAGGAGCAGACTCAACTACTTCCTTAGCTTCCTTAAGACCAAGACCGAGAACTTCCTTAGCAACCTTGATAACAGCCATCTTAGCGTCACCGAATGAAGCAAGGATTACGTCGAACTCTGTCTTAGCAGCAGCATCTCCGCCAGCAGCACCGCCAGCAGCAGGACCAGCAGCAACTACAGCAGTTACGCCGAATTCCTCCTGGATTGCGTCAACGAGCTCGGAAAGCTCGAGAACTGAAAGAGTCTTGATATCTTCAATAAACTTTGTGATCTTCTCTGAAGCCATGATAATAATCTCCTTTATAATTATTTCGCCATACGGCAATAGTATCAGGCAGTACATCTGCCCATAGTGTGACGGTCATTGACCGCAAAATGAATGGAAGTCAAGCGGCAATCAAGCAGCTTCTTCCTCTGCCTTCTTGTCGGCAAGAGCCTTGACAGTTGCAGCCAGCTTCTGGAGTGGGCCCTGGAGAGAACCAACGAGCTGAGCGAGGAGGACATCCTTTGAAGGGATCTTGGAAAGTGCGATAACACCTGCCTGATCGTAAACCTCACCCTCAACATAACCAGCCTTAAGGTTGAACTTGTCGTCGCCTGCCTTTTCAGCAAACTTACCGAGGATTCTTGCAGGAGCAGTCTGATCGTCATTTGAAAGAGCGAGAGCAGTTGTTCCGTTGAGAGCCTCCTCAAAGCCCTCGATACCGCAGTTCTGGAAAGCACGGAGAAGGAGTGTGTTCTTCTCAACGAAGTAGTTCACGCCTGCCTCACGGAGTTCCTTTCTGAGCTTAGTATCCTCCTCAACAGTGATACCCTTGTAATCAACGAGTACGCCTGAAACAGAGTTCTTGATAAGCTCTGTGAGCTGCTCGACCTTAGCTTTCTTTGCTTCGAGTACAGCATTGCTTGGCATAAAGTATTCACCTCCGAATAAAATATGTGGATCGTATTCGGGAAGCAATAAAAAATCCCTTCTGACAGCTCAGAAAGGGACAGTAAAAGTTCGTAGATAACTTATTGCTATTCCTCGGTAGGACTTACATATCAGAGATAAAGCCGACTGTCTTTAGAATACGATATATGCTGTATATTTCACAGCTTTATTATTATACAACACAGCTTGTGATTTGTCAAGCATTTTCCGATTTTTTTATAATTTACGTGCAGTTCATATAAAATTAATGCATTTCTTTGAAATAAATGGTATAATTATTCTATACTCTACGAAAGGCGGTACTGCTATGAAAAAACTGTTTATCACTTCCCTTTCCGCAATTTTCTCCATCCTCTTTGTAACTGCCGCAGGTGTCCACGCAGAGGCGGAAACTGCCGATATACCGCAGGAAACCAAGCCTTACGGCTGGCACACCGACACCGAGGGAAACATCACCTGCACCGATGAGAACGGTCAGCTTATGACGGGCGTCTGCGAGGTGGAGGGGCAGAAATATCTTTTCTCACAGAACGGTACTCTGAAAACAGGCTGGCGGACTATCGACGGCAAACGGCTGTATTTCGACGAAACTACAGGCAAGCCCGTCAGCGGAGAGGTGGAATACGGCGGAAGAAGCTACCTTGTCACTGAGGACGAGGGCAAGTTCAGCGGCTTGTACACCGACGAAAACGGCGAGCGTACTCTCTACAGCGACGACGGTGCGGCTTATGAGGAGCAGTTCGTTTCCACCGATGAGGGGCTTTACTACACGGACAGCGGCGGAAAAATCGTCAGCGGTGAGTTTACGGCAGGCAATTTCACCTATGTTGCCGACGAAAACGGCATCGTCCGGACGGGTGTGCAGAATATCGGCGGCGAGCTGTACAGTTGTGAAGCGGACGGCACTCCCACCGACGGCATACGTGAATACGACGGGAACAGCTACTATTTCGCAGGCGGCATGATGGAAAGCGGCATGAAAAATGTTGACGGCGACACCTACCTATTCTCCGACACCGACGGAACTATGCAGTACAGTTGGCAGACACGGCACGGCAATACCTATTATTTCGGCGACGACGGCAAAATGCGTAAGGGCATTTCCGAGGCTGACGGCATAAAGCAGCGATTCAGCGAGAACGGTGTACTGGCTCCCGTGAAAATATGCCTTGACGCAGGGCATTTCGCCAAATACAACCAAAGTCCCGTGAACTACACCTACTGGGAGTCCGATTTTACGTGGAAATTCCACCTTATGCTGAAAGACGAGCTGGAAAAGCGTGGCATACAGGTCATAACTACCCGTGAGGACAAGGATATTGACCTCGACCTGAAGGAGCATGGCTACACGGCGGAGGGCTGCGACCTTTTCATCAGCATCCACAGCAATGCCAGCAGCTACTACGGTATCGACTCTCCTGACGCTTACTGTGCGGTCAGCGGTGTCTGCGACGATATCGGCTTGCAGCTTGCACAGTGCATTGCACGGACTATGGGCACATATCAGGCTGGACGGGTATGCCACAAGGTTGGAAAATACGGTGACTGGTACAGTGTGCTTTACGGCTCTGCTTGCGTAGGAACTCCTGCGATACTTCTGGAGCACAGCTATCACACGAATCTGAGAGCAACGAACTGGCTGCTCAATGACGACAACCTGAGAAGAATGGCTGTAGCCGAAGCGGAGGTACTGTATAATTACTATTTAAATGTATAGACGCTCACTACTCGCTACTTACTACTCTCTACTCACTATTCACTACTCACTATTCACTACTCACTACTTACTACTCACTACTTACTACTCACTACTCGCTGCTCACTGCACAGCTAAAAAAGTCCGTCCTATTTTATGACAGCAATTTTTGGTCAGAGCACGATTTATCACTTTTTTGATACGATAAATCATAAATCCGAGGTGAAATTGATTCATTGTGCGTGGAAGTATTTTGTAATAGCACGATTTGTCAGTAAATCAGTACTATATATCATTGAAAAAGCAGGGTATCGGGTGTATAATACAGATAATGAAGCAAGTACGGAACTATAGTTCATAAGAACAAATCCAAGTGGGAAGAATATAAGTTTATTTACGGAGGGATCTCAAATGAGAAATAACATCATGAAGAAGCGCATCGCTTCTATCGCAGCAGCAGCCGTTATGACTGCATCTTGCAGCATCGGTACTCTTTCAAGCGGCTTTGCATTCCTTACAAACGGTAACACACTGACTGCTTTCGCTGCAGAAAGCTCTGTCAAGTTCATCTCAACTGTAGGCTACGGCGAGGGTATGTACGCTATGTGGTCATCAGTTTCAGGTGCAAGCGGCTACAACGTTTACGTTGACGGCACTCAGATCGATTCAATGCTCATCAGACAGTATTCAGGCTATATGAGAGCAGACGCTGTTGGTCTTAAAGCAGGCAGCCACACTATGAAGGTCGTTCCTGTTGTTGGCGGCAAGGAGGACTCCTCAAAGGCTGCTGAGACTAAGGCAACATCCTATGCACACGACAGATCGGGCTTCGGCTTCGTCAACGGCGATTCAAGCGGTGCATACAACAAGGACGGTTCACTTAAATCAAACGCAACTGTTGTATACGTTACCAACGATAACAAGGACAAGGTAAGCGTATCTCTCCCCGACAAGAAGGGCACAGCAACAACAGTTACAGGTATCCAGAATATCATCACAAACCTCAAGAGCAACACTAAGGTCGGTCCTGTTTGTATCAGAGTTATTGGCAACATCACAGACCCGTCAGTGCTCACAAAGGGCGATCTCATGGTAGATACAGCTACCTGCGGTCTCACCATCGAGGGTATCGGGAATGATACAGTTTTCAACGGCTTCGGTCTGGTTCTGAAAAACTCCTCAAACGTTGAGGTAAGAAATATCGGATTCATGAACTGTAACTCAAACGAGGGCGACGACTGCGGTCTCCAGCAGGGCAACGACCACATCTGGGTCCACAACTGCGACTTCTTCTACGGCGATGCTGGTTCTGACGCAGATCAGGCTAAGGGCGACGGCGCTCTCGATACCAAGACTTCTACCTATGTTACACATTCCTACAACCACTTCTGGGACAACGGAAAGTGCAATCTTCAGGGTATGAAATCCGAGTCCACTGAAAACTACATCACCTACCACCACAACTGGTACGACCACTCAGATTCACGTCACCCACGTATAAGAACCTGCTCTGTTCACGTTTACAACAACTACTTCGACGGCAACGCTAAGTACGGCGTAGGCGTAACTCTCGGTTCTTCATGCTTCGTTGAGAATAACTTCTTCCGTAACTGCAAATATCCTATGCTCTCCTCAATGCAGGGCAGCGACGTTGGTGCAGGCGGTATCTTCTCAGGTGAAGCAGGCGGTATCATCAAGTCCTACGGCAACGTTATGAGCGGTCAGAAGGACTACGTTACTTACCAGAAGAACAACACTGAGTTCGATGCATACGAGGCATCATCCAAGACTGAGAAAGTTCCTGCTTCCGTTAAAACAAAGAGCGGCGGCACTACATACAACAACTTCGATACATCCTCTGCTATGTATAGCTATACTCCCGACAAGGCTGAGGATGTTCCAACCATCGTTACTGCTAAGGCAGGTCGAGTTGACGGCGGCGACTTCAAGTGGAAGTTCGATAACTCCGTTGACGACGAGAGCTACGCTGTAAATACAGCACTCAAGAGCGCTCTCACATCCTACAAGTCCTCTATTACCGCAATAGGCAGCGGTTTTAAGGAAGATAATGCAGCAGCTCCCTCTGTTACAACAACAACTCCTATAGTTGTAACCACTGCTGCAAATACATCTAATACAACTGTTCAGACAACAGCTCAGAATACAACAACACCTGCTGCTACAACTCAGGCTCAGGTAACTCCTGTTACAGGCGCAAACGTTATATACTGCTCACCAACAGGCAGCGGCAGCGGTAAGACTATGAACGATCCCGCTGATGTTCGTTCAGCTATCAAGTCCGTATCAGCAGGCGGCACTATCTACCTCCTCGATGGCACTTACAAGTTCAGCGAGCCTATCATCATCGAGGAAAGCAACAGCGGTGCAAAGGGTTCACCTAAGACTATTTCCGCTTACCCCGGCGCTAAGGCAGTATTCGACTTCTCTGGCGAATCTGTATCAAACACAAACCGTGGTTTCGTCCTTGACGGTTCATACTGGCACTTCTACGGCTTTGAAATTACAAAGGCCGGCGACAACGGTATGCTCCTCTCAGGTGACAACAACAAGATCGAAATGATGGTATTCAACAACAATCAGGATACAGGTCTCCAGATCTCACGCTACAACACAAACTACACTAAGGTATCCGAGTGGCCATCATACAACACTATCCTCAACTGCACATCAAAGAACAACTGCGATGATGCTACAATGGAAAATGCCGACGGCTTTGCTGCTAAGCTGACCTGCGGCGAGGGCAATGTTTTCGACGGCTGTATGGCTTACAACAACTCAGACGACGGCTGGGATCTCTACGCTAAGACTGAGACAGGTCCTACAGGTGTAGTAACTATCAAGAACTCCATCGCATTCCGCAATGGTTTCACAGAGGACGGCAGAGGCTACGGCAACTGCGACGGTAACGGCTTCAAGCTCGGCGGCGGCGGTGTAGGTACTCGCCACGTTGTTGAGAACTGTCTCGCATTCGAGAACCTCAACTGCGGCTTCACAGACAACAACAACCCCGAGTTCGGCGTACTCAAGAATACTACAGCATACAACAACGGTATCGGCGGCAACGGCAAGGCTAACTATTTCGTATACCGCTGCTCATCAAGTGCTGATATCCAGAATATCATCACATACTACAATACCTCTAAGGTATCATCCACTAAGGCAGCAGGCATAAAGATGGCTAACGACAAGTTCAAGGGCGTTGTAAAGAATTCTCTCTACTACAACAGCAAGTATTACTACAGCTCAGGCTCATTCAATGCTGACGGTTCACAGCCAAAGGTCGGCGACGTTGTAACTCCATCCGATTCAGACTTCATCAGCCTCAGCGTTCCTGCAATGGGCACAGACTTCCATGCTAAGTGGAGAAACAATGACGGCACACTGAACACAAGTGGTTTTGCTGAGACAACAGGCACATACAAGTCTCTCGGCTACCACTTCACAAACCTTACCCCAAGCACACCTGTTACAACTCAGACAGGTCAGCCTGTTGTAGTTACAACAACTACTACAACACAGGGCGGTCAGACACCGACCACAACAAGCACACAGCAGCAGGTAACACCGGTTGCAGGCGGCTATGTTCACGACTTCACAGCTAACGGCACATCAAGCTCATTCTACACTATCTCAGGCAACCTTTCAACAGCTAAGGGAAGCGTTACATACAACGGCAAGACCCTTACACAGTGCCTGAAGATGGAGACAGCTACAGCAATTGACTTCACAGCACCTTCCGCAGGTAAGCTCACACTGGTATTTGCAGAGCCTACAGCAACAGCAAAGGTTGACGGCAACAAGGTATCCGCAGCAAACGGAATCATCACAGTTGACCTTGCACAGGGCGCACATACAATAGCAAAGGCTGACGCTTGCAACCTGTTCTACATGGAATTCGCAGCAGGTTCGGCACAGGCAACAACACAGCCCACAACACAGACATCCACAAACACTTCTATAACATCCTCTGAGGCGGCTAAGACCACAACAACTACTCTCCCTGTTGCAAGTGGTCTCGCAGGCGACGCAAACGGTGACGGTTCAGTCAGCATGGGCGACGCTGTACTCATCATGCAGTCGCTTGCAAACCCCTCAAAGTTCAGCATTGATCCTGCAAACTCAGCAAATGCAGACGTATACCAGAGAGGATCGGGACTCACAAACATGGACGCACTTTCGATCCAGAAGTATCTGCTGAACCTCATCCCCTCACTTCCTGAGAACTAATAGAAAGATAAAAGAAGAGAATAGAGAACATGATTCGGCGCAAGCCGCATAGAAACGCTAATTTCCCCTCCACGGGCATATGCCCCTGATATAATGATAACAGAAAAAGACCTCCATTACGGAGGTCTTTTTCTCGAGCTGGATTTGCCGACAGCTCGGTCGGCTTTTTATCCTGTGCCGACATACCCTCATGTTCAAACAGAATCCTGCCTCACATTCGGGCAACCACACTCACGCTCCCACTCGCAAGCTCGTTCACTCTCTGCGAGGCTTTTACTCTGCTTTCGCACGACGTTAGTAAATTCGAGCATGGTTGAATGATATTCTGTAGGGGACGGCGTCCTCGACGTCCCGTGCCTTACACTTATATTAACATGACCCCAACTGTAGGGAACGCCGCCCTCGGCGTTCCACATCTTACGCTGAAAAATTACATAATCCCGATTGTAGGGGCGCCCTTTGGGCGTCCTTTTTGTTACAATGCAAATATGGGTAAACGGCTGATTTAACGTTTTATTTGAGGGCTGCCAAAGGCAGCCCCTACATTTTCAATTCAAAGCAAACCACGGGCGGATGATATCCGCCCCTACATCATCAATTCTCAATTCAAAACAATCCCGATACCAAAACAAAAGGGGCGCACAACTGTGCGCCCCTACTGCTTTCTGCTTTCTGAGCTCTGACATCTGAAATCAGTTATTCAGACTTCTCGTCCTCGCTGTTTTCCTTATTTTCGCCCTTTTCCTCGGACTTTACAAGGGTATTGTTGATATCCTCGATGAGCTTCGTGATATCAGCGATGGTAGTCTTTACGACACCCGAGCTTTCAAGGGTGGTGGTCACGTTATCATCCAGCGAGCTGAACGCATCGATGGTAGTTTCGAGGATACCTGTGAGCTGTTCAACGCTGTCCTCGTCCATAGTAGGATTCTGGCGGCAGAATTCAACAACGTTCTCCAGAAGATCCTTAACAACTCCTGCTCTCTCCTCCGTAGCGGTGGTAGAATCGTTGATATTGCTCATGCTCTGGTTGATATTGGTGATATTCTCTTTCAGCTTAGCCGACATTTCGAGACATTCTGCGGTTATCTCTGCCAGACGCTCATGCTGCTTTGTGAGAGCCGAGTGCCTTGCAAGGAGAATAGACTTCGCATGAACGATACAGTTGCTCGGTGTATTCAGTCCACGGTAAATAGCGATAGCCATATCACGACATGACTTGTATCCACAGGCATGGCAGTCGTACTTTCGGTCGTTGGGTGTATGCTTGCCCATCTTCTCGAATATTGGGTCGAGCTGAGCCTCGGTCGGCATAGGTGTAGGCATAGCAGGCTTGTAGGTTCTGAAGAAGTCAGCCAGCCTAAGCTCCTCGTCGAACTTCTTGAACAGTCTGTCCTCGCCACGTCCCATAAGACCGCTTGATTTTCTTCTGCTCTTGGCTTCCGCTTCAACATTCCTCATTGTTGTCATAACGTCGAATACAGACTGTGTAGTACCGGTACCGGGACCCACGTTACAGCCGAATTCACATGAGAGAACGTCAAACACCTGCGGATGCTTTGATTCCGACATTTTAGCGTACATTTCCAGCTCGGGGTATACCTTGTGTACACCCTCGGAGGTAGTAACGTTGATATCGGGGTTATGCAGCCAGAGATTGTCTCTCAGTCCGCCCGGTCTCGGGTAGACTGAACCCATCTGACCCTGTAATTCGTCGAACTTATAGTCAAAGCCCGTTTCCGAATCAATCGGGATGGTTATACCGTTCCTGTCGAAGTATTCCATGAGCTTCTTGAAGGTAACATTGTAGTCCACCAGACCTGTTTCGAGGAATTCCTCTTTCTTGGCGATACAAGGCGAGAGAAGAGCGATGGGATTAGTCCTTCTCAGGTATTTTTTGATGTATGTAGCGCCGCATCCCACAGGACTGTGGATAGGCGAAAGGTTTTTCAGCACCTTTGGCTGATAGGTCTCGATATACTTGACAATAGCAGCACATGGCTGAGTGATTATATTATTTACGCTGTTCTGCTCGATAGCCCTGACGTGCGCCCATGTGCAGATATCAGCGCCGAATCCTACATCGATAACAGTACATCCCTGTTTTCTGAACCAGTTGAGTATGCCCTTCCACTTATTGGGAAATACCGATTTTATGGCAGGAGCAGCCATAATAATGAGCTTCTCCTTGATAACGTGTGACATACATTCCTCGGTGTCGTCGATATAATCTCTTGCACCGTGGTTGCAGACCTTGACGCACTCACCGCAGGCAATGCACTTATCGGGGTTGACAGATGTTATGAATCTGCCGTCCGAGAGCTGTTTTGTAATATTCGCCTCGGGTGCGGGACAAGACCTGACACAGGCGTTGCAGCCCACACATTTTTCGGGTTTAACGATTACGATCTCATTCATGTTTCAATTACTCCTTGCGCTAAGCGCACGTAAAGATATCTCAATGTTTCCAAAACTTCCACCCTATCGGGGATCAACCTTATGCTTATTTCTTTTTTATTGCATTTGCCTGAGCAGCAAGTGCGGCAAGGTCGATCTTGCCTTTTTTATTCTTGTTCTGGTTATCGCCCTGTGAATGTTTGTTGTTATTGTTGTTGTGATTGTCGCCGCCGTGGACAGCCGATGGCTTATTCTCCTGCTCGGCAGGCTTCTCCTCTGTCACCTCGGGAGCGGCAGCCTGTACAGGTTCTTCCGCAGCGGTACATTCTGTATTCTCTGTCTCGTCGTCATCATCTTCGTCGTCAAAGTCGTCATTTCTCTCGATACCGAGGGCAGATGTCATATCGCCCAGCAGCTTTTCGGACTGACCGAGGGTAGCGGAGCTTGTTCTGCTCAGCTCGCCGAGGAGCTTCTTTATTGAATCCAGCCCCTTTACGAGCACATCTGCATTCTTTGTAACGGCAGCGTTCATATTCTCGGAAGCGGCAGCCATTTCCTCAGCCTTTCTCTCAGCCTCGGAAATAGTATCGGCAGCGCTGCGCTCAGCGTCCCTGATTATCTTCTCGGCGGTCTTATTAGCGCCGTCAATGGTATCGTCTGCGGCTTTTTTTGCGTCGTAGTTCATCTGGGCAGCCTTGCTCTTTGCTTCGCCTATAAGCATATCAGAAGCCTTCTGAGCCTCGATGAACACATTACCGAGAGCAGCAGCCTCGGAGCCTCCCTGCAATGCAACGATCATATCGTTGGCATTTTTCAGCTTGGAATTCACATCGTCCAGTTCTTTTTTCAGAGCCTTTATCTGCTGCTGACAGGCACTGTTTTCCTCCAGAGCAGTAGTGAGCTTGGTCGAGAGAGTTTCATTAGCGACCTGATACTTGCTGAGGATAGCACGTTCTTCTGCGAGGGCAGTTTCGCAGGCGGTCTCTGTAGCTGAGCCTGAGCGGTAGGCTTCAAGAAGATACTTAGCATCCCGAAGTTCATTTTTTAGGCTGTATACCTGATTATTGAGATTCTCAAGATGATTGAGGACATCATTCTTATCGAATCCGCCGAAGGCAACGGTCTTGATAAATCTTGTGTCATCCATATTCCAATTCCTCCTTAATGATTGTTATAACATTTGATAATAAAAACGCAAATAGCCCCTCATTTTTAATATAGAACAATTATACACTATTCTCGCCTAATAGTCAATATTTGAACTGTACAAATTTAAGTTGAAAATTATGGGATTTGCACAATAAAGGGAAAAGGAAAAGTATATCATGCATATAAGATACAAGAGTTTTGCGGAGTATACGGTCAGACAAGAAAAAAATCCCACTGAACAGCCGTCCAAAGGGATGCATTTTCTGTCACCATTCATTTTCGCAGCCTGCGATAAGCTCCTTGACTTCCTTGTTGCTGTAAAGTCCCAGATCGAACAGCTTATCAGCCTGCTTTTTGGTTATCTTACCGCTGTCGGAGTGAACGTACTGACCGTGGGCACGCTGAGTGCCGTCCCATGAGTCGATTATTTTCAGCCAGCCTGCACGGTCGAGGGCAGATTCGGGGAATCTTGCTTTCGGGAAGAACTTCGCCGCTAAAAATGACGCACATTTGGTGTGGTTGGTATAGCTGCATGAGTAGGTATCTCCCTCGGGTGACATCCAGCCCAGCTTGAAGGTATCCTGATTCTTGAAGAACATTTTTTCCAGCGGGATAGGCGGATAGCTGTCTGTCTCGACAAGCTCCGAGAAGTTGAAATCCGTCTCATCGAACCTGAAATAGCCGCCGTTGCCGTCCAGTACAACAGGAAGCTGTTCTTCAGAGATCATGCCCTCGAAATCAGTTCCTTTAAGAGCCTCGGGAGCATCTATATAGTCATAGAAATAAAAGCCTGTTTCCGACTTATAAACAGCGTATTTCTTCATTTTTTCACCACCCATTTTATTGTAGCATTTATTGTAAAATATGTCAAATAGGTTTTTAGCGCATATCAGATAAAACAATTGGTGAATTTTCACAAATCTATCATAATACCGAATTCCAGAAAGGCGTCTCATTTTCTTTCAGAATGGCAAGCATATGGATAAGCTCCGACATCTGCGGAAGAAGCTCATCGGAGCGCTGAATCGCAAGATACGGGGCACGGGCGGCTATCCTGTCTATCTCGTACAGCTTGTCGTATTTCAGCAGAACTGCCGCTTTCGCACGGACACCCTCCCACTGACGTTCAAGCTGTTCCGCTTCGGCGGCGGCTT
This sequence comes from Ruminococcus sp., assembly GCA_017479805.1. Classification (GTDB taxonomy): domain Bacteria; phylum Bacillota; class Clostridia; order Oscillospirales; family Ruminococcaceae; genus Ruminococcus. The sequence goes on along the minus strand of JAFVBU010000291.1, from coordinate 3,183 downwards.
TTTCGCTGTCCCCTTTTTCAAATGCGGCGCACACTTTCTCAGCCTGCTCAGACAAAGAAGTGCACCGCTCATTTACCCATATTCCCGAAAATACCGACACACACACCATCGCCAGCATAAGGCACAGGCTTATTTTCACTCTCGTCATGCAGTCACCTCACAGGTCTCGCCGCCGCTTTTCCACGCAATGCACATATTCCCCGAGCTGTCGGCAGTCATCAGCAGAACATCCTCCAAAGGCTTCCCCTGCTTTTTCAGCACGGAATATATCATCGACTTCTTCATTTTCAGCGAAACAACGGCATTTTCCAGTATTTTTCCGTCTGACACTATCAGCATCGGCGGATCTTCGCATTTTGCTTTTATCTTCATATCCGCCCTGTCGGGAGTATCGCAGGTCTGCTTTTTCATCACCGAAAAGCCGCCTGTAGTCTCTACAATGGCGAACTGCACCTCGCTCAGGTCGAACACATCAGCGCCCCTTAGAGCGGTCATAAGGTCGTCCACGGAAAGTCTCAGCTCGCTGAGGGTATGGCAGTCGATCTTCCCGTCACTGATGATGACTTTCGGGCTTCCCGACACCAGCTTTCTCAGCTTCGGGAATTTCAGAATCAGCCACGACATTATGACCTCAAAGCAGACGAGGGCGAGTATCGGCGTAACACCGACGATCAGCGGTATACTTACGTCCTCGATGGGCAGAGTGGCGATGTTGGAAACAAGTATGGTTATGACAAGCTCTGAGGGCTGTAGCTCCCCGAGCTGCCGCTTACCCATGAGCCTTACGGCGAAAATGACCAGCAGATAAAGTATCATTGAGCGGATGAGGATTATGCTCATTGTAGTCCCCCTCTGTGTTAGTGTATTAGTGCTTAGTTGTTTAGGTGCCAGTTTTGTTCTATCCCTATTTTGCCCGATAACTCCAAATCTATTCACAAAACACTAATCACTTATACACTAACCACCGCAACGCCGAAGCCCCCTGCACAATAACTGCACAGAGGGCTTCATAGAGATAGTAACTGGTTAACTTATTTATCAGCAAACCGCTTGTTGTATTCGTTGTACGCACGGACTATCATCTCCGCACACAGCTCGTCCCCGAGCATAGCGCTGTTCAGGCACAGAGCGTACTGGTCCTTGTCCTGCCACACACCGCCTGTATTGACGTTGTAGAAGGTCTCACGGCGCTTGTCCGCTTTCTTCATGGTCGCCTCAGCCTTGTTCTCGGCAATGCCGTAATCGCTGATAGTACGCTGTATACGGGACTTTGTATCAGCGTAGATGTAAACGCTGAAACATCCTCTTTCCTCAAGGATGTAGTTTCCGCACCTGCCGACGAGCACGAAGCTCTTTTCCTTGTCGGCTATCTCGTTGATTATCCTGCTCTCCATAAGGAACACCTTATCGGAAAGAGGGAGATTTTCCTCCATAGTCCTTGCAGGATTAGCCGAAAGGAGAAGCGAATAAAGGAAGCTGGTAGGAACGTTTTCTTCCGCCGATTCAAGGTATTCAGGCGACATTCCGCACCTTTCCGCTGTCATTTCAAGTATCTGTCTGTTGTAATAGTTCACACCGAGTTTTTCTGCGGTGAGTTTTCCGATGGCACTGCCGCCGCTGCCGTATTGTCTTTCGATAGTAATAATAGTTTTCTTCATCGGATTACCCCCATAATTTTAGATTTTTGAATTTACATATCATTAGCTTATCTTAATACTACAGTTATAATTATACCACATTTTACACATAATTCAAGCAAAATAGTAGTACAGATTGTCGAATTCGCAAATATTCTATGTTTTGAACAATAAACCGAGCCGCCATTTGTGCAACTTCGACACAGCTTTGAACGTTTATTGCCGAAAAACCATGTTGAAAGCGCTGATTTTCCCTGTTTTAAGTGGGATTTTGAGTGTAAACAGAATTTGCAATTTTTGTTGATATGTGCTATAATGACCGTAGACACTATTTCCTTAAAAGGAGGCAGAACAAATGAAAAAAAGAAAGATAGTCACAGCCATCACTTCCGCCGCTCTGCTGGCTCTCAATGTTTTCGGCGGTATCATGCCCATGAGTGCAAATGCCGCTGCCGACGGAGGCTTCACTTCGGCAGAAATTGCGGCTTCTCCCGTAAAGCCCACACTTTCCGCAAGCAGGATAAATCTGACCGCAGAGGAAGCGAAGAACTCCCCTACTCAGACAATATCCGTAAGCATCAAGGGCGCAGCCTTTAAGTACAGCTCTACGGGATTTCATATATATTTTGACGAAAGGCTCACACTTGTGCCCAATGCCCGTGGCGCATACGCAACAAAGGGTGCGGCTGTATCGGAGCTTTCCACAGAATCCTACTCAAAGGGCAACTGCCTTTTCCTCGCAACCGCAGGCAGCAAGGGCTTGGGCGAGGACGGCGTTATGTGGACATTTCAGGTGAAGCTCCCCGACGACGCAAAGGACGGGGACAAGTTCCCTATCAATATCACCTACGAGAGAGGAACGGTCACCGAGGACGTTTTCGTTGACGAAATAACCGACAAAAACAGCCTTCTCATGCAGGCGTGGATATTCACCAAAGGCATAGAGAGCGGATACATACAGATAGGCGAAGCGGCAGTGACCGCAGGCGACGCCAACTGTGACGGAAATATCGACCTTTCCGATGCGGTGCTGATAATGCAGTACGTGGCAAATCCCGATAAATACGGTCTTACAGGCAGCAGCTCCGCTCACATTACCGATCAGGGAATGAAAAATGCCGACGTATCGGGCAATGCCGACGGCGTAACAGGCAAAGACGCCCTCGCCATCCAGAAATTCACCTTAAAGCTCATCACCGCTCTCCCTGAATGAACAGTAAGTAGTGAGTAGTAAGTAGTTTTCAGAAATCAGAAATTAGTAGGGGCGCACAGTGTGCGCCCTTTTTCATTTGGATTCGTGAATTGAGAATTGAGAATGTAGGGGCGGATATCATCCGCCCATGCTATACATAAAACCTTGTGGCTACTATATGTAGGGGACGGCGCACTTGACACGTGCCCTCCCCCTCTGTCCTTCGGACATCTCCCCACACTGTGGGGCGTCACCCGACGTCCCACGATTTACGATGCAACTATGAATAGAACATTGTAGGGGCTGCCTTTGGCAGTCCTCAAAATACATTGAAAAAACTGATTTGCATTGTCT
>JAFVBU010000290.1 GCA_017479805.1 Ruminococcus sp. | reverse complement strand
ATCTGTCCGTATTTTCCCACTTCGGGCTGAGGTATCTTTTTCAGCATACGTTTCAGCTTTGCGGCAAAGGTCTTATCCTTTCCCAGTATTTCGGCTGATTTTATAACATCCGTGAAAAGCACGGTGATTATCTGCGAATCCATCGACGGACCGCTGCAAAGACAGCCCTTTGTGCCGTCGGGCAGCTTATAGGTATTCTCAGGGGATACCGACGGACAGGTCACAAGCATACCGCTTTCGTCCTCGGTAAGAAATTCCGTGAAAAATTCAGCCGCCTGCTTGAGCAGATGATACTTGTCAGCGAGGAACTCCTTATCAAGAGTATACTCATAATGCTCGAAAATATGCAAAGCCAGCCATGCGCCGCCTGTTGGCCACAAGGTACCCGGCACCCACATATCCTGCGGTGCGGTATCGCCCCATATATCGGTGTTGTGGTGGCACACGAAGCCCTTTTTCACGCCGTACATTTCCTTTGCGGTGGTGTGACCGTTGACAGCGACCCTTTCAAGCAGGTCGAACAGCGGCAGATGGCACTCGGAAAGGTTACAGCTTTCGGCAGGCCAGTAGTTCATTTCGGTATTTATATTAACAGCGTAGCGGCTTCCCCACGGCGCTATCATTTCCTCGTTCCATATGCCTTGCAGGTTCATCGGCTGAGTACCCGGGCGGCTTGCGGATATCATAAGGTAACGTCCGAAGTTGAAGTAAAGCTCAATGAGCTTGTTGTCGTGGATAAGGCGCTCGCAGTCCTTGTTGTCCAGTTCGTCGCCTTTAAGACGCTTTATCCTCTCGGCTGTGTCCAGCTTTTCGAGGTTTTCCTCGGTGTTGTCGCAGAGAGAGAATTCCACACGGTCGAACATGGACTTATAATCGTTGATATGCCGTGTTTTCAGCTCGTCGTACTCGCTTTTCAGGGCAAGCTCTGCATCTGCAACAGCCGATTTTTCGTAGCTGTCGCCGTAGAAGCTGGTGCGAACGGAGAAAATAAGCGTTACCTCGTCGGCATTCCTCACAGCGATACGTCCGCCGAGAGTGCGGATACTTCCGCCCTTTGCCTTTGCACTGAGCACAGCGGCAAAGAAAACGCCGTCCTTACTGCCGCTTCCGCCTGTGAACAGAAGCATATTCTTACCGCAGGGGCGGTTGTCGTCGTAATAGTCCTCTCTGCCGTCGATGTAGGCTGAAAGGTTTATCATGCCCCTTTCAGCGGCGGAGATACGCACCGCCATGACCTCATCAGGAGCGGAGATAAAGTATTCCTTGCGGAAAAGTATATCATTTACCGTAAAGGTGACCTCCGACACAGCATTGCCTATATCAAGCCTGCGGTTGTAGTTTCTCGCTCTGCCCCCAAGCTCCATATCGATATGCAGGTCGCCGAGGGGCATATATCTTCGCATATTGGGAGTAACGCCCTGCAATTTTTCAAAGGCTATCCTTTCAGCCGTGGGGATATCGCCATTTTTGATGAAGGAGCGGACTTCCTCCAGACCCTCAGCGGCATCGGGGTTTACTCTGTGACGCAGACCGCCCGACCAGACAGAATCCTCGTTGAGAGGTATCTTCTCAAAGGCGGTATCGCCGTATATCATAGCACCTATCCTGCCGTTGCCCAAGGGTAACGCTTCGTTGAAGTTCTCAGCAGGACTGTTGTATCTCAGTATTGTTTCTCTGCACATATTTTTCTCCTGTTATTCATACAGTTTGCCCATATAGGTGATTCGGGAAAGGACGGTATATCCCCATTAGCCCATTGTTCGGGTGCTTTCTCAAAGTCCTGTGACATTTCCCTGAGAAAAATGATAAACTCATCTCTGTTTTTTGTTTATCGAACATAAGCACACACCTCCCCGATACACGTTATCATTATAACATATATCTCTTTTATTTGCAAAAAATACACCAAGATTTCACATTTTTTCTTCTTAAAGCATAAACTTCCCCCGTGTGGAAAGGGAGTTTTTATAAAAGTTGATAGTCTTTGGTTAACCTTGTAGGGAACGCCGCCCCTACAAGCTGACGTCAGCTTGACCACACTCACGCTTCGCTCGTAAACTCGCTTACTCTCTGCGAAACTTTTACTCTGCTTTCGCTCGCTGTTATTAAATATGATCATAGGTCATGTTATTTTATATGTATGGCACGGGCGCACAATGTGCGCCCCTACAAAGCTGATCACTACTTACTACTTACTACTCACTACTTGCTACTCACTACTTAATTTTTAAAATAATTGTGCAATTCAAATATTTTTTATTGACAAATCTATTTCCGAAATGTATAATTATAATGTGGAGTAGTCTCCGTGATCTTTTGAAATGGGGGATGATCAATGATGAACAACGACAATATATTCAATAAAATAGCCGAAGCGCTTCTTGTAGACTATACAAGCGTATACTACGTAAACGCAGTTACAAATGAATATCAGTGGTATTCCAACGACCCCGAATTCCACTCGCTCCATATCGAGCCCAGCGGTAAGGATTTCTTTAAGGATCTCCTCGTTGAAGCCGACAGAGTGGTTTATGAGGAGGATAAGCATATCTTTATGGAGGATATGCAGAAGGATATTCTCCTCGCTCAGGTCAAAAAGGGCGATATGCAGAGCCTCAGCTACCGCCTTATGATAGACGGCAGACCTGTGTACCACACTCTGCGCCTTATCCGTGGTGTCAAGGACGGCGACGACTATTTCATCCTCGGTGTTATCAATTCCGACAAGGAAATGAAAATGAAACAGCAGGCTGAAAAAACCGAAGCCGAAAGGACTGTCTACAACCAGATCGCCCACAGCCTTGCTGCACACTACGACACCCTGTACTACATAGACATAGAGACAGACAATTACTTTGAATTCACCTCAACAGACAGATACAAAAGTCTGAAAATACCCACATCGGGCGATGACTTCTTCACAGAGAGCGCTAAAAACAGCCTGCACGTTATCCATCCCGATGACCTTAAACGGGTGCAGAAATACTTCACAAAGAGCGAAATGCTCAAGAATCTCAAAAATAATCACACATTCCAGCGTGAATACAGAATAATGCTCGACGGCAATACCGTCAATATGCGCTGCCGCCAGATATGGGCAAGCGACAAAAAACACGTTATCGTCTGCCTTGAAAATATCGACGACGAAATAAGAGTACAGCAGAAATACCGTGAGAACCAGTTCAGAAGCGAGGTATACCGCCATATCGCAGAAAGTCTCGCTTCTCAGTACGATGTTATCTACTACGTAAATGTCAGTGATAACACCTACATCGAGTTCACCGCTAACCTTATCTACGGCAACCTCAATATCCCCGACATCAACGGCGAGGACTTTTTCAAGGAAGCCGATGTAAACTGTGAAAAGATAATCTACCCCAAGGACAGGGACAATGTTAAGCAGTTCCTCAACAAGGATAAGCTCACCGATTCCCTCGACGATAACAAGCAGCTCAGTCTCGATTACAGAATGCTCATAAACGGTGACCCAAAATATACACGCATGACCGTAACATGGTCGGGCGACCGCACTCACCTTATCTTCGGCGTTGAGAATATCCACGAGGAGATAAAGAGGAAAAAGGAACAGGCTCAGGCTCTCAACCACGCCAACGAGATAGCAAGAAAAGATCCGCTTACAGGCACAAAGAACAACTTAGCCTTCCGTGAGCTTCAGGCTACTTTGCAGAAGCGCATTGACTCGGGCACGGACTATCTCCCCTTTGCTTTTGTGGTATGCGACCTCAACGGACTGAAAGAGATCAACGACAACGGCGGATGGAAAGCAGGCGACGACTATATCTGCGCCGCAAGCCGCCTTATATGCAACGTTTTCACTCACAGCCCCGTTTTCCGCACAGGCGGCGATGAGTTCGTGGTATTCCTCGGCAGCAGCGACTTCCTCTACAGGGATTCGCTCCTTTCAAGGCTGAGAGATCAGGTTCAGGAGAATATGGCTAAGGGCGGCGGTCCTGTCCTTGCTTCGGGCATGGCTGCATATGAGCCATCCTCCGACGAAAAGGTCAGCGAGGTGCAGGCTCGTGCGTATTCACGTATGTACGAGGACAAGACCCGTCTTAAATCGGGCAATATAGCTGAAAATCCCGTGGGCGGAGCTATCCCCGATGCCGATAAGGAAAAGCTGTCAGCTCTCTTTGACGCTTTCTCCCTTGTTTCTGAGGGCTCTTATATATACATATGCGATATGCGCTACGACTACTCAAAATGGTCGAAAAAAGCTGTTGACCTGTTCGGTCTGCCCTCGGAATATATGTACGGCGCAGGCGATATCTGGGAAAAACACATCCATCCCGAGGACAGGGACACCTACCACATAGGCATCAACGATATCTTCTCGGGCAACGCTTCGGGTCACGATATGCAGTACCGTGCACGCAAGACAAACGGCGATTACGACGTCTGCACCTGCCGTGGCATAGTTCTCAGGGACGAAAACGGCAAGCCTAAATATTTCTGCGGCGCTATCCGCAACCATGATATGCAGGAGCATATCGACTCGCTGACAGGTCTGAGGAACCAGTACGGCTTCTTCGAGGACCTGCAGGCAGCTATGGCAAAGCACGCTCCTATGCGTGTTTACATGATAGTTATAAATAAATTCTCCGAGATAAACGAGGTCTACGGCTATCAGTTCGGCAACACCATCCTACAGAAATTCGGCAGATGCCTTTTCGAGCACGTAGGCAACTCGGGTCACGTTTACCGCCTTGACGGCACAAAGTTCGCTGTTATCAGCAAATCAAGGTCAGCCGAGGAGATACGTGAAAGCTACGACCTGTTCAGACAGCGCTTCCGCAAGGGCATTTCCCTTGACGATAAGTTCGTTATCCTCGACCTCAGCGCAGGTCTGCTCAATGTGGACAATTTCGATATCGACCACCAGACTGTATACGCCTGCCTGAACTTCGCATACGGTGAGTCAAAGGTACGCAGACAGGGCGAGATGGTAGAATTCTACAACGAGCTGAACACCAACAACAAATACCGTCTGGAAAAGCTCTACGCTATAAGAGCGTCCATCATGCAGAGCTACAAGGGCTTCTATCTGCTGTATCAGCCTGTGGTCGATGCTTCGACCGAAAAGCTCATCGGCGCAGAGGCACTTCTGAGATGGAGAAGCGACGAATACGGCATGGTACCGCCCGATCACTTCATCCCCATCCTTGAAAAAGACCCGCTTTTCTGCGATCTGGGACAGTGGGTGCTCCGTACCGCAATAAACGGCGCAAAGATAGTAATGCAGGATCATCCCGATTTTGTTATAAATGTAAACCTTTCCTACACTCAGCTCGAAAAGCCCGACTTTGTGGATATGGTGCTGAGGACACTGAAAGAGGAGGGCTTCCCCCCGAACCATCTGTGTCTGGAAATAACGGAAAGATGCCGACTGCTGGATATGTACCTGCTGAAAAATGTCATAGTCAATCTCCGTGGACGTGGCATACAGATAGCGCTGGACGACTTCGGCACGGGCTTCTCATCCATCGGTATAGTCAAGAATCTGCCTTTCGACACCATCAAGATAGACAGGAGCTTTGTCAGGATGATAGAGGAGGACGAAAAGGAGCGTGAGCTTATCAAGTCCTTTGTCAGCATGGCGGCAACATTCGGCGCAAAGGTCTGCGTTGAGGGTATCGAGACCGAGGGCATGAGGGATATACTCCAGAAGTACAACATCCAGAGCTTTCAGGGCTATTACTACGCAAAGCCCCTCGAACTCCGTGACTTTATTATCTGGGACCCGAAAAAAGATCTGCAATAAATCAAAGGGCGCACAAGCTGTGCGCTCTTTTTATTTGTTGAAAAAAACGTTTTTGCGATATGCAGCCACACGGGCGAACAGTGTTCGCCCGCAGAGTGTCAAAAAACAGATAATAGTTCAAAAAATAACGGGCGAGCGGAACTCGCCCCTACATAATTAAACGATGAACAGCCTAATTGTAGGGGCGCTTTCCGAGCGCCCGTGTGGATACAATGAAATTTGCGGCGTTCCCTACATGGTTCAATGTTTTTCAATCGTAACCCATAGGATTCCCCCCCATATAAAGTAAAAAGCTATGCTTTTTCACGAAAGCATAGCCAAATCAGAAAAAATGAATAAATATAGAAGGGGAATTGGGGGATTACTTAATCCATGTATAATATATCAACCAAACCTTAAAATAGTCTTAATTTCACCATTTTTATCCGAAAAATTTTCCGAGAGCCTCCGAAAGCTCCTTTGTACAGCCGTTTTCCACTATTTCTATGTCCTCCTTTGCAGGTGGGATAAGTCCCTCGGGGGAGGAATAGACCTTTGCGGTCATTATAGCCTTGCCCTTGCCGTCACAGCCCTCGAACATGAAATCGTGGTAGAACATCTTCTTTTCCTTGTCGTAGCGTATCTCGGAGTTTATGAACTTGTCGAACCAAAAGCCGCCGTCCATGTAATATGCCAGCATACCGCTGTTTGCCTGCTCCTGATACTCCTTTGCGAACCAGTTGCTCATGATGAAATGGTCAAAGTCGGGGTGCTTCTCGAAATAATCCTTGTTGTACTTCAGAAACAGAACATCCGCCAGACCGTCGGGGAAGAATTTCGGGATATTGGCATAGTTGATTATCCTTGCCATTTCATCGGTGAATTCCGTGGTCTTGTCGGCGTTGTCTATAAGAGAGTAGGCAGATGAGCAGATATACTTTCCGTCATAGCTCTTGACCAGCTCCAGCGCCATTTCCGTGCCGTCCTCATATTTTATATGGGCGGTGTTAACTATGGTGCTGTCGTTCTGATCTGCGGAGCTTCCCGAGAGCCAGCCTGCGGTGTACTGTCCGAAAGAACGGACACTTTTGACCTTTTTGCCGCTCATATATTTCTTGTAGGCATCGTTGAGAGCCTGCTTGTTCTGTGACCTTATCTCGTCCATATTTCTGAGAATGTTGAAGTTTGCGTCAAGATTGCTGCCGAAAGTGATGGAGTCCGCATAGCCGTCCATATCGCCCTTTGCGACCATTTTTGCTATTCTGTAGGTCTCCACGGACTGCACAAGGGTCTCAAAGCTGATAAGTCCCTCCGCACGGGTTATCTGACCGAAAGTGAGGATACCCAGACTGCCCAGTATCGCAATGAGCAGGACTGACAGTACGGCTATTTTCAGCTTGCTTTTCTTCATTTTCCTGTTGACCTTGTTGAAAACTCTTGTCTCGTCGGGAACTTCTGTATCCCTGCGGCTCTCGGTGACGATATCCTCGCTGAGCCTGCGGCAGCTCTCGCATTCCTCTAAATGCTCCCTGACCATTTCGGCGGTGTCCTCGCTGCACAGTCCCTCCTTGTAGAGCGGTATCATATCTTCAATTACACTGCATTTTGTTTTCATCTTTCTTCCTCCTCCGCCATAAGCGTTATGAGTTTTTTCTTTGCTCTGAAAAAGGCAGTTCTCGCCCAGTTTTCGCTGTTTCCGAAGATATCTCCTATCTCACGGAAGCTGAGCTCTGCGAAAACTCTGAGGCTGAATATCTCCTTGTAAGGCTCGTCAAGGCGGTGGAGCAGACGGTGTATAGTGAGAGCGCTCTCCTTGTCTGTCAGTTTATCCACAAAGGATATGCCGTCGCTGAACTCCTGCTCGGTCTCGTCGGACGAGATATTCTTGTTTTCAGCCTTTTTCAGCGTATCAAGATAGAGATTTCGGGCGATGGTAAAAAGATATGTCTTAACGGAACATTCGCCCTTGAATCTGTCGAAATGTTCGATGGCTCTCAGCATGGTATCCTGCATAATATCCATTGCCGCCGCTTCGTTTCGGCAAAGATTGAGGATGAAGCGGTAAAGGTCTGCTGAGTAGAGCCTGTATATTTCGTCAAATTCCTTGTTCATATCTTTTTCACCGCCTTTCATATACTTTGACGAATGAGGTGGGGATTCGTTACAGTTAAAAATAAAAATAATATAAAACAACACGGGCGCACAGTGTGCGCCCCAAGATCGTCAAAAAAACGATTATTACAATAATTTACGGGCGAGCGGAACTCGCCCCTACATATTTAACGATAAATAGCCCAATTGTAGGGGCGCTTTCCGAGCGCCCGTGATTGAATGTTTTCAGCAGACTGCGGGCGGCGGAACGCCGCCCCTACACCTGATACCTAAGCAGGCTTTGCTCCCTACTTACTGCTTACTGAAAAAGCTGTTTCCAATGCAATCTCCATCATATCACGGAATGAAGTCTGTCTCTCCTCAGCAGAAGTCGAAAGTCCCCTCAGCGGGCAATCCGACACAGTGAATATTCCCAGAGCGTTTTTGCCTGCTCTTGCCGCATTCATGTACAGTGCCGCTGTCTCCATCTCTATGCCGAGAACTCCCATTTTCTGCCACTCCGCAAGGCTGTTGGCGTCGTCATAGAAAGTGTCTGAGGACAGCACATTTCCCACATGGAAGCGGCTTCCCTTTGCCTCTGCCGCCTTTACCGCCGCAGACAAAAGCGACCATGAAGCTGTTGGAGCGTATGTTCCCGGGAGGCGGTACTGTGAAGCGTAGTTGGAGTTGGTGCTGGCGCTCATGCTGATGATAACGTCCCTCAGCTCAACATTGTCCGTAACTGCGCCTGCTGTGCCCACACGGATGATGTTTTCCACATCGTACTCGTTGAAAAGCTCCCATGAGTATATGCCAATGGACGGCATACCCATGCCGCTTCCCTGAACGGACACGGGAACTCCCTTATAAGTGCCCGTAAAGCCCAGCATACCTCTTACCTCGTTGTAGCATACGGCATTTTCAAGGTAATTTTCGGCAATGAATTTCGCTCTCAGCGGATCTCCCGGCATGAGGACGGTCTTGGCGATATCGCCTTTTTTTGCGTTATTGTGTGGTGTTGACATAGATATACCTCCTTAGAATTAGTTATTAGTTATAAGTTCTGAGTTATTAGTAGGGGCGGATATCATCCGCCCGAACTATTCTAAACCTTTCATCATGGGCGGATAATATCCGCCCCTACAGGATTCAGCTTCTTTTGAGTAATTTATTTACAGTGGTCAGAAGCGAGCTGAAATTCATGGCTATTATTACTGCGGCGAGGATGAATGCCCAGAGCAAGTGGAGCTTCACCTCTGTCATCATAACAGCGCACATAACCAGCAGAAGCACCGTATTTACGCCGTTCTTTACTGCGTTCCAGCGAAAAGGCACATAGTACCTTGCATCAATGATTCTTGCCCAGAAGCAGATGAGATAGCTGAGCAGAGTTGCGATAGCCGCACCGTTGATACCCCAGACAGGGATGAGGAAATAGTTCATGGGGATATTCACAGCGCAGGCAACAAATGCCGTCCAGAAGGAGTTTTTCGGGTGCTTGGTGGCTGAGTAGACACTTCCGAGGAACTGGTCGAAGCACATGAACACAACAGCTACTATAAGCAATGGCACGTAGAGATATACTGTCTCATAAGCGTCATAATTCTTGGTGCTGACGATGATGGACGTCACGAACTTCACGAAGAATATCAGTCCTGCGGCGGCAATGAACATCATTGCTTCATAGGCTGAAAATACCTTTGAGTAGAACCTGTTGCGGTCGGCGGAGTCGTTTTCGGTTATGGCAGACATATTCCACGCCTGAAAGAATATAGTTGATACCATTGATATGAGCCCCGGGATAACGTTTGCCACATCGTAGATACCTGCGGCAGACTCGCCCAATGTGTAGTAGTCGCTGTGCATCTGCTTGAGGAAAAGTCTGTCGGAAAGGCTTGTGATAGTCCACATTACTATGGTCGGTATCAGCGGAACGGCAAACTTCATCATGACCCTGACGAGGTCGGAGCTGAAATACTTTATGCCCGTATACTTTTTCAGTCCGCCCATGCTGAACAGGAACACCGCAGAGAAGAAGTCAGAGCAGATAGTTGCCAGCATGAAGCCCTTTACGCCCCAGTGCAGACCTGCAATGAATATCACGTTGAAGATGAAAAAGGTCAGCGTTGCCAGTATGCCGTCCAGCGAGAACAGCTTCACCTTGTCAAGGGAGCGGACGAACTGCTGACACAGCATTCTCAGGGACGAGGCGGTGACGTAGGTTATAAGGAGCACGGTGTAGCCATTGAGGAAGTCCAGCGCAGGGATACCACGCAGAAGCGGCACTATCAATGCCATGAGCACCATGCCGAATGTGGTTATTACAGCGGATGTGGTAAAGACCCTGCGTTTGTCATAGCCCTTGTCAAGACCGAAGCGAATGAGATATTCCTGCAAAGCAAAGGTGAAAATGGGCTGTAGGAACAGCGCCATAGTAAAGAGGAAGCTCTTTATACCTGCCTGATGGGGGCTGAAATTGTTGGTATAAAGTCGGTTCAGCAGGAATACCAGTATCTTTGAGCCAAAGGTGCCGATAGCGAACACCATAGTATTCATGGCGAGCTTTTTGTATTTATTCATTTATTTTACCTTTTCTTTCGTTTTATGTATATATTATACCACATTTCTGCGGATTTGTCACCCCTTTTAGTAAGTAGTAAGTAGTGAACAGTAAGCAGAAATAGCAGGCTGACAATAATTAGAAATAACGGTGTTTGCTTCGTGAATGATAAAAATTATAATTTAAATTGTCAGCGAAGCTGATACCGCAATTATGCATTATGCATTATGCATTGTCAAAAGAGCGGTTTTCTCTCGAACATCAGCACGGGATAGCCCTCATAGTAGGGCTTGACTATCTCGGGGTGCTCGTCGGCATAGGCGAATATGGTATCCGCCAGCCCCTCTTTCAGCAGTCCCACAAGCTCCGAAAGGGGACGGTGGTACAGCTCCTCACATATTGATGCAAAGGTTATGGCACGGCGTCCGCCTACCTCCATAATGCGGTAAGGCCATATACGGCAGTCGAAAGGCTTGTCGTCCCCCAGCATACAGCCCTTTTCGGTGAGGGCAGGGCATGAGAACAGCTCGTCCCCTTTCAGCTCGCCCACACGGAAGATATAGCCGCCGTCCTTAGTGACGAACTGCGCTTCCGGTCTTGCCTGCTTTATGCGGTCACGTATCTCCTCGGTGAACACGGGAGTTTCCCATGCATCGTATCTGTCAAATATACAGCAAAGCCGACACTCGGCACAAGCCTTGCCGCTCAAGATCTTCTTTAACATATCACACCACCATATTAATTCATAATTCATAATGCATAATTCATAATTATTATTAAATCAGTCTCCAAAGCGGACACCCTCCATTATGCATTATGAATTATGCATTATGCATTAAAAAAGAGCGGGCTGCAAGGATGCTGATGTGCACCTTTGCAGCCCTGCCCCAAAAGTTCAATTTTGTTTCGGCTTTTATTCAATAGTTACTGAGACTTTAAGGTCTTTCTTTGCAGCACCTGCACGCATGATGGTACGGAGCGCCTTTGCGATCCTGCCCTGCTTGCCGATAACTCTGCCCATATCGTCGGGAGCAACGTTAAGGTGGAATACGATAACGCCCTCTGCGTCGGGCTCATCCTCAGTTATATTAATAGCAGTCTTATCTTCAACAAGACCTGCTGCTATAGCATAAAGTAAATCTTTCATTTTAGTCCTCCGTTAGCTCTTGAAACAGAGGCAGAGACCGAGCTTAGCCCCTTGCCTCTCCTCCGTCAAAAAGCGGTTATCAAAGAACTCCCTCTTTCTTGAGAAGCTCCTTAACTGTGTCTGTAGGCTGAGCACCCTTTGAGATCCATGACTTAGCCTTGTCTGCGTCGATCTTTACTACTGAAGGCTCCTTTGTAGGATCGTAGTAACCGATCTCCTCAACGAAACGACCGTCTCTTGGGTATCTTGAATCAGCAACAACTACACGATAGAAAGGTGCCTTCTTAGCGCCCATTCTTCTGAGTCTGATCTTTACTGCCATTGTATTCACCTCCGTT
>JAFVBU010000289.1 GCA_017479805.1 Ruminococcus sp. | reverse complement strand
TGATAGTTGATAGTTGAAAGTTGAGAGTTAATGTGTTCGCTTCGCTCACAATATTTAAATATTGTCGCCGCAGGCGACTCCACAACTTTCAACTCTAAACTCTCAACTCTAAACTCAAATCATAATTTAGCTCCGCAAAATTATGATTTATAACATCACTGTTACATTTTCTTCAGAAATTCTTCAAAGCTGTAAACAGGTTCTTTTCCCGAAAGATAAGCATAAAAGGCAAGTATAGCAGATGCGTCCACTGCGTCGATACTGCCGTCACCGTTGACATCTGCGGCGATATACTGTCTCTTATCAGTAAAGGTAGACGCTTTTTTCGCGGATATTGCAGCGTACTCAGCCAGAACACGGGAAGCGTCCACAGAGTCGATAAGTCCGTCATTGGTAACGTCGCCAAGCTTGTATGGCGGGTCTTCAACTACGATGATACTGCCCTTGGCAAGCCCCTTTGTGAAGATATGCTCCGTCATGGCAGTTCCCTTGGCATCGTACTCGAAATTCGTGAACAGCGGCTTTATTTCGCCATATTTCGACAGTCCTACCTCTATGTCGAACTCGTCCCCTGCCATGCAGTCATCGGGAAGCGCAAATGTAAAGCGCCACATTTCGCCGTCTTTGCCGGTGTTTCCGCTGCCTGCGGTAGTGAGCACCACGAAGTCCTTGGTATCGCCCATAGCCTGTGCTTTGGTAAGCGTTTCAACAGCGCTTCCTGCCTCAGCCGTAAAATTCTTCAGGCGCTTGTCGAAGTACACATACACCACAGTATCGCAGTAAAGACCGTCTGCTCCTTCCACCGACAGGGTCATCTGCTGCTCGCTGCCCTTGGAGCGGCTTTCGTACACCTCTGTGCTGTTGAGCTTGAAAACAGGCTTTCCCTGCTGTGCGGTGGTGGTAGTAGTGGTAGTTGTAGTTGTAGTGGTCGTGGTTGTAGTTGTAGTGGTGGTGGTAGTTGAAGTAGTGGTGCTGGTGGTCTTTTTTGTTGTTGAAGTAGTTGCCTTAGCGGTCGAGGTCGTCACCTTTGCAGTAGTCGTTGAAGTGGTAGTCGCGGACGATGTTGTACTTACCGCCGTAGTCGCAGTAGTAACAGCTTCGGGAGCTTTTCCAAGAGAATTGAAGGTATAACCGTACTTTTTCGCATAAGCCATAGCTGCCGACGAATCATAGCCCTCGATAGTACCGCCGAACTCCCCTGTCTTGCCGTCGGACTTCAGCTTATTTGATATGGTAGTACTGCTGTCGGCGATCTGACAGTCAGCACCGAGGATAACCACATATGACAGTAATGGACAGGCTTCAAATGCGCCTGCCTTGATACTTTTTACCGAATCCGGAATATTGACAACTTCCACATCTGAGCCCGAAAAGGCTTTCTCGCCCACGGCAGTAACGGGAAGTCCCGATATCCTTTCAGGGATATCAACGGTGCCGCTTGCCGAAAAAGCGCTGCCCACCTCGACATGGTCCGAATACTTGTAGTATGTGATATTGCCTGCGATAACAGTGGAGTGGTCAGGCGTTCCCGCAAATGAAACACACGGCAGAGCCGCAACTGTTATCATGGCGGCAGCTGCCGCCGAAAAGAGCTTTTTAAGCTTCATAAATACCTCCGTGAAGTATGATTTTTTCTATATCCCCGATCCACGCCCTCGCTCCCTCAAGTCAATGCACGGTAAATAACAGAATAAGCTGTAACGATACGTTTGTACGGTGTCTGAGCGTAACGATGAACAGGGAGTCGGACCCTATGCCGCTCTTGGCATTGCCATACAAAATGCTTCCCTTTCGGAAAGACTTTTTCTGCATTCGCCCTTTCAGGAGCTACACCGATAAAGCTTAAAGAAGCTCTGTGGACCAGTTAAGTGACTGTATAGTGTTGTCGGTGAGACGGAGCTCCTTTGACATATCGTCTATCTGCTTCTGGAGCTTCTTTACGTCAACGGTGCTGAGTATTTTTATCTCGGTCATACGGGCGCGCCTTCCTGTCTGACTGGCGTTGGCAACAAGGTCCTTGTATACGGATATTTTCACCTTGAGAGCGTCCTTTCTTGCAATGAGCTCGGTGATGGTCTTTCCGTCGGAGACTGTTGCACAGTTGGTGCGGTTTATGCGGTGCATGAGCTCCTCAAGGCGCTCTGCCGAGCTGTCCAGCTCCTTTATGAGAGCCTTGGGGTCCTCCGCAGGCTTTTCGTTTTCCTGAACAATTGCATTGTTTACCAGCCTTGCCCTGAGCTGCTCGATATTGCGGTTGAGGTCAGCTCTTTCCTGTAATGCTTCTGCAAGCTTCATATATATCCTCCTTACGAGCTTTCCGCTCTGTTGTCGTTGTAATCGTAGAACATCTCGTCCATGAGTTTGTCGTATTCGCTGCTGTCGCCGAAAGCCGCTTTCAGAAGGGCTCCTGCGTTTTTGAAGGCGAGCCTGAAGTACAGCCAGTCCCCCATATCATCGTACTTTCTTGTGGAATTGATAAGGTGGTTCCGTCTGAGACAGCCGTAGCGCTTACCCATCTTCTTTCCGTAGGCTCTCAGCGCCTTCGCCGTAGCGATATCCTCTCCTGCCTTCTTCTCTACAAAACCGCCGATGGCGTCGAAGGATCGCTTCTCCGCCCAGAAAATACCGCAGTACAGCCCCGTGAGCCCGAAACCTGCACGGCACATAAGGTCGTTGAGCCACAATGCAGGAGAATACCTCTCAAAGCGCAGAGGAGCTCCGCCGCCGATATACCTGCCGCTGTTCAGCATTCCCAGCACCTCGCGGATAGTGCCATCGGTCAAGCGATTGTCACAGTCTATGGTCATGATGACCTTTCCCTTTGCCGCAGCAATTCCTGCATTCCGCACAGTTGCTATGCAGCGGCTCTCGTCATACACCACACGGGCGCCGCCTGCAAGGGCAAGCTCCGCAGTACGGTCCGTACACCTGTTGCAGACCACTATGACCTCCACGCCGCATTTCACCCTTGCAGCCGCCTGTTTTACGGACTCTATGCACCGTCCGACATACTTCTCCTCGTTGTGAGCAGGTACTATCACCGAGACCTTGATGTTATCAGACATGAGCCCCCTCCTTCCCGTGCAGTCATTTCTTAAATTATATCACTTTTCCCCCCCGCGGTCAATAGAAGTGCCCTCATTATACTATTATAAAAGAAAATTTCAGATTTTTCGCGAAAAATGCTTGACTTTTCGGTTTTTGTATGTTATAATTTTAGTACCTCGTTGGGGGCTTATTTTTTTGTCCACGTGCGAGGGAGGCAAACAACCTACCTTCGGTAACGAAGGAAGTACTAATTCAGGAGGTGCCGATATGAGAGTAAAGGTTACTTTAGCTTGCACAGAGTGCAAACAGCGCAACTATGTTTCCAAGAAGAACAAGAAGAATGACCCTGACAGAATTGAAATGATGAAGCATTGCAAGTTCTGCAGAAAGCATACTCTTCACAAGGAAACAAAGTAATCGGAAGGGGTATTTTTATGGCTAAGAATACAACTTCAAAGAAGGAGAAGTCCGAGAAGAAACAGGGCAACAAGCTTGTCAAGTGGTTCAAGGACCTCAGAATCGAATTCAAGAAAGTGGTTTGGCCGACCAAAAAGACTGTTATCAACAACACATCAGTTGTTCTCAGTGTTATCGTAGCATCGGCAGTAATGGTAGGTGCTTTCGATCAGCTCTGCCTTGGCCTTATGCGTCTCATCTATAACGCAGGCTAATTCTTAGGAGATCAGGAGGATCATTATGTCAGAAGCAGCAAAGTGGTATGTTATCCACACATATTCAGGCTATGAGAATAAGGTAGCTCAGAATATTGAAAAGGTTGTAGAAAACCGTAAGCTTCATGAACTTATCCAAGAGGTCAGAGTTCCTACCGAAAAGGCAACAGAGATCACCGACGGCAAAACCAAAGAAGTAGAACGCAAGACCTATCCGGGCTACGTTCTCGTTAAGATGATCATGAACGACGATTCATGGTACGTCGTAAGAAACACCAGAGGCTGTACAGGCTTCGTCGGCCCCGCTTCAGAGCCCACTCCCCTCTCGGAAGAGGAAGTACAGAAGCTCTTCGGCGTTGAGGTTTCATCGGTTTCGGTAAACTTCAAGGTAGGCGACAATGTCCGTATCTCGGGTACCGCTATGGACGGATTTATCGGTGTCGTTCAGAACATCAATCTCGACGATCGTTCAGTAGACCTTCTCGTCTCAATGTTCGGTCGTGAAACCCCCACAACATTGCCTATCAATCAGGTAATCAAGGTGGAGGATTAGTTCAGGTCAAAAGAAACCCGCAAGGTATGGGTTTCCGTGGGAGAGGTAAAATAATTCTTGCCTCGCCATTTACCACATTTATGGAGGTGCGAATACATGGCACAGAAAGTAGTTGGCTACATTAAGCTTCAGATCGCAGCAGGAAAGGCTACTCCTGCCCCCCCTGTTGGTCCTGCACTGGGTCAGCACGGCGTAAACATCATGGCATTCACAAAGGAATTCAACGAGAGAACTAAGAACGACATCGGAATGATCATTCCTGTTGTTATCACTGTTTATGCAGACCGTTCATTCTCGTTCATCACAAAGACTCCCCCTGCAGCAGTCCTCATCAAGAAGGCTTGCAACATCAACAGCGGTTCGGGAGTTCCCAATAAGACTAAGGTCGCTAACATCACAAAGGAACAGGTTCAGAAGATAGCTGAGACAAAGATGCCTGACCTCAACGCAGGTTCTCTTGAGGCAGCTATGAGCATGATCGCTGGTACAGCTCGCTCAATGGGCGTTGTAGTTGTTGACTAATCAATTTTTTGAATGATGAAGTGGGGAGCTATTCCCCGTTCGGAGTTCTATTGGTGGGAGGAAAATTCCGCTAATCGGGTAAGCTATAAGCTCCCGGTATTACCACTTAAATAGGAGGAAATATAATGAAACACGGCAAAAAATATGTTGACAGCGCAAAGGCTGTTGATTATGCAAAGCAGTACGAGTCCGCAGAGGCTCTTGACTTAGTTTGCAAGAACGCAAAGGCTAAGTTCGATGAAACAATTGAGGCACACATCCGTCTCGGCGTTGACTCAAGACACGCTGACCAGCAGGTCAGAGGCGCTGTTGTACTTCCTAACGGTACAGGTAAGACTGTTCGTGTATGCGTATTCTGCAAGGAAGACAAGTATGAGGCTGCACAGGCAGCTGGCGCTGAATTCGTTGGCGGTCAGGATCTCGTAGATAAGATCATGAAGGAAAACTGGATGGACTTCGACGTTGTTGTTGCTTCACCTGATATGATGGGTCTCGTTGGTCGTCTCGGTAAGGTTCTCGGACCTCGTGGACTTATGCCAAACCCAAAGGCTGGTACAGTAACTCCTGACGTTGCTAAGGCTGGTACAGAGGCTAAGGCTGGTCAGATCGAGTATCGTCTC
>JAFVBU010000288.1 GCA_017479805.1 Ruminococcus sp. | reverse complement strand
TTTTTGTAATTCGCATTCATTTTTAACACTCCCTTATTTCTTGTATCCCATTACTAAAAATAAATTATCCTTTTTATCCACCGATATATCGGCAAATCCCTCTTTCTCCAGCATAGCGGCTGTCTGCTCTGCCGTGTATCTGGTCATGCAGGGAACTTTCTTTTCCCAGTCGATATCGGGGTCGCCGTAATTGCAGATCACCGCAAAGCAGCCGCCCTTTACAAGTGAACGATACACTTCTCTGAACCCTTTTTCCGGCTTTTTCCAGAAAAATACGGTTTCAAAAGCTGTAACGAGGTCGATACTGTTTTCCTTGAACGGCAGCTTTTCAGCGCTGCCCTTGATGATCTTTACCCGCTTGCCGAGCTGGTCTTTGTTGACCTTTTGTGCCCGTTTTACGCTTTCATCGGATATATCAAGTCCGACGAATTTAGCCCTTGCGCTCATTTCAAGCATACGCTTAATATTGTAGCCACCGCCGCAGCCGATGTCTGCGACTTTTCCGTTTTCGGGAATTTTTATCTTCTCCAGCGCCCACTGCGCCATCGGAAGATGCTCTTTGTCCATTGTAGTCAGCATTATTCTGCCGAGAAGTCCTTTCGGATTTCCAAAATTATCTGTAAAACTCATAATATTCCTTTCTGTTTAGGCAATACCGCACAAAGATTGTGCTGAAGATGCGCCGTCAGATTTTTCGTCAGATTGTATAGAAATTCCGCAGGCATACTGCCGTATGTCAAGGAATTTCTGTGCAAGATGACGGAAAATATGCAAGCAGATTCAGTACAAAGCCGTCAGGCGGGCTTTGTGCGGTGTCGCCTTTAGTCTCTGTTATCTTTCAGGCTCTCTATCATGTCCACCTTATCCACCTTTCTGCGAACGAGGAGAAGTGACACGAAGTAGCACAGCGTTACGA
The DNA here is from genome assembly GCA_017479805.1 of Ruminococcus sp. GTDB lineage: Bacteria > Bacillota > Clostridia > Oscillospirales > Ruminococcaceae > Ruminococcus. The sequence continues at coordinate 7,902 of JAFVBU010000288.1, read as the reverse complement.
TACAAATGGTCAGTATGATATGCGGCACGGAATAGGCAACGGGTATCATAAGTCCCTCTGTCTCAACAAAAGCGTCGCAGTACCAAGCCATCGCCCCGTAGCCCGTAAGCATACCGAGGATAAGCCCCGGGATAAGTAGAAGATGATTTCCGTTCAGCACCATTTTATCGATTTTCTTGCGGTCGTAGCCGAGAACCTTCAGCATTGAGATGTTGACTGCGTTCTCCGAAACAAGCATATTAATCGATACGTACAGCGCTGCGATACAGATTATTGCACCGATAATTATGAGCGCATAGACCATTCCGCTCATCTCGTCAAGCATATTCTCCATCTGATTGTTGAAGGTATTGCTGGTGATTATCTCCTGCACGATACCGCCGTCAAAGCTGCGGCTATCGTCGGTGAGAATACAGTTATACAGCGAGGTGTCAAGTCCTGTTATCTCAGAAGCATTGTTCCTTGTGGAAACGATGTAGTTCTGGTAGCCGTTCTTGATTATGCCCTTTATGGTCACCGTGTACTCCTCAAGGGTGGCAATACTGCGGAATGTGAACTCGTCCCCTGCTTCGATACCGAATATCTTAGCGCAAAGGGAACTCATGTACCAGCCGTCCTCGATATCCGCACGGGAATTTGTGCCGCTGTCCGTCAGATTCCAGCGCTCACAGTCCTTATCAACTCCCATAAGAGAGAACCGCTTTCCGTCGCTGTTTTCATATGCAACGACCATGACAGCATCGGCATTTTCAGGCTCATCATCCTGTATGGTATTGAAAATGTACTCATATTCAAACGTGCCGAATTCGTTCATCGCCTGCGAACCAACGGCTTTGACCGAGTCGATGAAAATATAGCTGAACGCAACTATCATCGCTCCGAGAAATACGCCGAGGAATACCACAAAGCTGCGTCCCGGGCTGCCGAGAACAGAGCGTATCGCAAACTTTCTGCGTACCTTCATCTTTGTGTCTCTCAACATTCTGTGGGTCTTTGACTGTGTTCCCACCGAACCGCTGAGAAGCTCCACGGTATCGTGTTTCAGCAGCTTTTTCACTTTCAGCATAGCCGCAATGAAGTATATCAGTGTGGGGACTACTATTCCTGCAAGAGCGATAAGTATCGGCAGCTTGAATTCGGGCTGCATTGGCTCATAGTCTGCAAGTCCCAGACCGCCGAACCAATCGGAAAGAAGCTCCGCCGCTGCTGCCATAAGCACACCGCCAACAAGTCCCGGAATGACCGCAAGCAAGCTGTAGTGCAGCATAAGTGTTGAACGCTTGTAGCCCTGTGCAGAGAGCGTTCCGATTATCTTCTGCTCACTGCGTATCTTTCGTCCGATTATTATACTGATGAGTGCAACTGTGATGAACGGCAGCATTACAAGCATCACCCACGCTCCGAGAATGAACATATCCGCCTGCTCGTGGACAAAGCTGATTCTCTTGTTTTCGTCCGCTGACAGATAGGACAGTGTGTAGTAATCATCGTTGACCGCAAGACGGAAGTCCTTTTCCTTGTCGGCATTGTTGTAGATCACCTTGTAGGAAAATGAGGACTGCTCAAAGGCGTCATCAAAGGCATTGTCCGTCAGAGCAGCAAGGAAAAAGGTGGTCACGTTCTTGTAATCGTCGGTGATATTTTCCAGCATATACAGATAATCGGGACGGAGGAACCAGCCTGTTACCTTGTAATTTTTGCCGCCGATAGTCACCTTGTCGCCAATGCTGATATCGTTGTTTTCGGCGTAGCCGGCGGAAATGACCGCTTCATCGTCCGCATGGGGAACAGCTCCCTCAATAAGCTCATAGAGGTCGATTTCCTTGTTTGCACGAAACACACGAACGTGATCGCCGTTCTTTTCCTCGGTGTTGACGTAGCGCTCCTTTTCAAGCTGAACGTCGTACTTTTTTTCAAGCTCACGAATTTCCTCGTCGCTTATTTCCTGCATTGTGGTAAAGCTGGCGTCCTCACGGTGGTTGCGTGAGAAAAATTCGTCACCGTACTTGCCTATTCCCGTGCCTGCAATGTAGAACAGGTAAAACAGCAAAAGTCCAACCATTGTCAGCACCGAAGCCGACACATAGAAAGACAGATTTGAGCGGATACTCCTTGCGTAGCGTTTGTTTAACTTCATGCCGCACCGCCTTACAGTTCCAGCTCAGCGGCTGCTTTTTTCTGCGGATTTTCTTTTATCTTTGCTATTTTGCCGTCACGTATCTTTATTACGCTGTCCGCCATATCCGCAATGGCTTCGTTGTGGGTAATGATTATTATTGTCGTGCCGTATGATCGGTTTATTTTCTCCACGAATTTCAGCACCGCCAGCGAGGATTTCGTATCAAGCGCACCTGTCAGCTCATCACACAAAAGCAGTTTGGGATTTTTAATCATTGCTCGTCCGATAGCCACTCTCTGCTGCTGACCGCCTGACAGTTCCTTTGGAAAGCGCTTGCGGTATTTCTCAATATCAAGGGCTTTCAGCACCTCGTCCATGTCAAGGGGCGACTTGGAAATATCCGCTACCACCTCGATATTTTCTTCAACTGAAAGGTCGGGGATAAGGTTGTAGAACTGGAAAACGAATCCAACGTCCTCCTGACGGTAAACGGTCAGCGCCTTTTTGTCGGCACTTGATATATTTCGTCCATCGATGATAAGCTCGCCTGAGTCAAGGCTGTCCAGACCGCCTATCATATTCAGGAGCGTGGACTTTCCCGAGCCTGACGGTCCGAGAATGACGTAGACCTTGCCCTTTTCAAGAGAAAGATCAACGCCGTCAAGAGCGTATACAGCAGCCTCTCCCGTGCCGTACTGCTTTTTTGCATTTTTGATCTCAATAAACATTTCTATTTTACCTCCATTAGAACCTGTCCGCATAAGGATTCATGTGCATCTTTTCGGCAAATTTTGCCGATGACTACGTTGAAGATCCTTGAAATGCGACAGCATTCCTGCGGATTTTCGCCTTGTCCTCAGACAAAATTATGCTCGAAAAACTGCACATTCACCCTATGTGGACAGGTTCTTAATTATTTCCATTTATTGCCTGTCCTTCAATACCTCAGCAGGCGTTATTCTGCGTATCTTTCTCATGAGAATGCTGTTTGTTATATAGTAGCACAGCATCGTGACTGCAAATATCGCTGCATAGTGCCATAGCCTGGGCTCACAGGCATAACCCGCAGGCTGATTGTAGACCATTATCGGCCAGATAAGATCAATTATCAGCTTTGCAGCAGGAAGTGCAATTATTGCTGATATTACAACGGTCAATGTGTTGCCGTCCAGATAAAGCCGCTTTATCTCATTGCTGTGATAGCCGAAAATACGGATAAGCGATATCTGAAATGCAGACCTGTCTATCATCATTTTCATCATTATGTACAGCACAGAAATATAGACCGCCAGTGCAGATACGCCTGTCATGATTATCATCGGCATCATATCCGAAAGCAGTGTTTCCACCGCAGATGTCATGCTCTCACGGGTAGTCACTGAGAGAACTCTGCCCGAGTCAATGTCAAGCTCCTCATCCGAAAGGAGCATATTGTAACAGCTATCCGAAACCTCAAACAGCTCCCGTGCCGTGTCTATGTTCATGAACACGTTCAGACCTGCGGAGTACGGCACAATACTGTCAACCTTAAAATTATGGTCTGTTCCCACCACATCGTCGTGCAGACAAAACATATCACCCTTACGCAGTCCATATTTTACAGCAGTTCCCTCTGCGACAGATACTGCATTTTTATCATGGGAGACCTCAAACGGAAAGCGCTTGCTGTTTTCTTCAACTCCCATAACCGTTACCTGAAGCGTGAAGTCCATATATGTATAATTCAGGCTTTTTGAATAGCAAGCCTCGGCGTTTTCGGGGATATTTCCAACGTCGGGATATTTCATGTAATAGCAATACCGATACGGTATCTCATTTTCATATTTTCCTGCCAGATCGTCGATGCAGACATAGGTCACAATGGCGATCATCAGCAGAAGAACTCCCATAACTATCGCACCGAACATCGCTGCCGTGATACGAAGTTCACGCAGTATCTGTCGGATACGGAAGCGGTTGAAATAACCCATTCCGTGCAGGTCGATATTAAGCAGACGGCTTTCCTTCTGCTCCTTTCGCAAAAGGCGGAGAGGCTCGGTATTCAGCTTTCGGCGCAGACATATAAAGTTCACGGCTGCTGCCAGTACAGGCGGCATGAGGATACCGTATACAAGCAGCCACACCGAATAGTGGTCTTTTACCTGCGGGACGGAGTATGGTCCGATAACACTTGAAGTCAGCAGCCCTCTGCCCAGCGGGCTGCAGCCTGAGACCGTACCGATAATTCCGCCTATAAGTGTGATAACAACAGGCAGCGTGATATAGTGGAGCATTATCTTTTTCCTGTGAACTCCCATTGCATACAGTGCACCGATGAACTGACTTTCCTGTTCGATAGTGCCGATGACAAATATCGAGCAGATGTAGGCAAAGAGTATCAGGATAACTGCACCTGTGATAATTCCGCCAACGTGGTACATTCCGACCTTTGCAAGAGATGCACCTATTCGTGGATTTGACTCCCTTTGCATGAAAAAGGAAATGTTGTTAAAGTCTGTATCGGAAAACTGACCGTTGGTTCCGAATAATCGGTCAATCAGTTCACTGATGTATTTATCATCTGTTTCAGCGATGTTAAGTTCGGATCCGTCGAGCAGCTTTTTTAGCTGTGCGTGTGTCATATTTTCGGGTAAGGTGTAGGCATAGAGAAATTCCTCGGAGCTGTCCTTGTTCACATCACGGAGAAGTGAATAGCCCTTACCGCTTACAAATGCAATGCTGAATTTCTCCGCATTAGCAGCAGTATCCGTATAGTTTTCAAGCAAAAAATCATAATCGGGAGCAACTCCGAGAGCGGTTATTTTCATAGTCTTACCGGAAAGGGTAATGCTGTCACCGATATGGAGATCATGGGCTTTGGCATAGCTGCTCTCAAGCATAATTTCATTTTCCTGTTCGGGAGCAGTACCGCTGTCTATATGCTCAATATCAATAGCTTTACGGCTTTGGAAAATACGCAGCTTTGAGCCGTCATCCGAAAGCATATCCATATTGAACTGCTTTTCGATCTCTGCGCCGCTGCTGCAAAGCTCATCAATTTCGCTGTCGCTCAGCGGAACAAAAACAGAAAAGCAGCCGTCCTCCACATTGCTATGCTCCATAAAATCCTTGACGGAAGTCACAACGCTGTCTGCCGATGAGCTGAGAGCTATGCAGGCGAACATACCTCCTGTGATAAGCATGAACAATGCAAGATAGCGTGCAAAATTGGCTTTCAGTTCACGAAATATCCTTTTATTCAGTACCATAGCCGCTCCTTACAGTATCAGAGAGCTCGCAGGGCGCAAGTCTGTTCTTTCGCTGTCCTCGATTATCTTGCCGTCACGGATGCGTATCAGCTTGTGGGACATTTCCTGTATCACTGTATTGTGAGTTACAATAATTATCGTAGTGCCATACTTCTGATTTATCTTTTCAAGAAGCACCAGTATTTCCTGTGCAGTGTGTGAATCGAGTGCGCCTGTCGGTTCATCGCACAGCAGCAAACGTGGATTTTTCACCAGTGCCCTTGCTATCGCACAGCGCTGCTGCTGACCGCCCGAAACTTGCGGCGGCATCTTTTTCTGATGCTCGGTAAGTCCCAGTGTTTCGAGCAATTCGTCAATATCGAGACTCTCCTTTGAAAGATACTCGCAAACCTGAATGTTTTCCCGAAGTGTCAGATTCGGGATAAGATTGTAGAACTGAAAAATAAATCCAAGATATTCACGCCGATATTGCTCCAGCTCAACAGGATCCATTCCTGTTATCTGCTTGCCGTCGATGACGACCTTTCCGCTGTCAGCCGTATCAAGTCCGCCTATCATATTCAGAAGCGTTGTCTTTCCCGAGCCCGACGGTCCCAAAATAGTGCATATCTTTCCTTTTTCAAGCTGCGTGCTTACGCCGTCCAGAACCTTAACAGCGGCATCTCCTTTTCCGTAGCTCTTTTTTACATTTTCTACTGTCAAAAACATAATGTCACTCCTATTTATGTATCATATCATGCAGAGCATAAGCTCCGTAGCAATGACCGCATTTATAATTCGCACAAAGCCCCAAAGCCTGCAACGCTCAGTCCTGTCAGCGGACAGAAAATCAAAGGCCACGCAAGGCCGTGTTCGGGAACTGCCAGCTTCCACCAACCGCTCCATTTCCAGTCCGGATGCCCCTCTGCACCTTTGATAAGTCCCTTATCCATTACATACATTCTTGCAAGAACGTCCAGCAGAAAAAAATCTCCCACATTCACAAACATCATTTCAATATACCCTGTCCAGAAAAAGCTGCGGAACCCCGTCACCCCTGCACAATGTGCACTGACCGCCATATAAATGAACATCAGCAGATATAAAGGATACAGAACAAAGTGCATAACACGGAGCTCTTTTCGTGTAACATACGGCTTTGCGGCTTCTTTTATCCCTTTCGGAAACATCATTGCATAAGCCTGCGGCACGACGAAGAAAAACAATCCGACCAGACTGTTGAACACCACACACATAACAATTCCGTCTAATATCGTCCTTGAAAAGTTCATTGTAACCTCCTGATTTTTTATAATTTATCGTTTCCTGACATACTCATTTTAAATTGTTAGTTAATACAAACTAATATTTATTATATCACATCTTACAAAGCATTTCAAGCTATTTCGCAGAATATGATATAAAAAATAATGAGCCGCCCCCTGCGGAACGGCTCATTTTGTGCTATTTTTCGCTATTTTCACTGTTCTTTCAGCTAACTCGCCCGTTTTCCACGGAATAACGCTCATCAGCGATACGCATAGTGGACTCCCTGTGCGATACAAGGACAACGGTCCTGCCCTCGGATTCCTCACGGAGAGAGCGGAGTATCACCGCTTCATTCAGGCTGTCAAGGTTGCTTGTAGGCTCGTCAAGGAGCATGAAAGGTGCATCGTGCAGGAAGGCTCTTGCAAGTCCGATTCTCTGACGTTCACCGCCGGACAGCGTTTCACCAAGCTCGCCGACCTGCGTATCATAGCCGTTTGGTAAAGTCATAATAAAATCATGTATCGAAGCCTTTTTGCAGGCTGTGATGACTTCTTCATCTGTAGCATTCAGCTTGCCGATGCGGATATTGTTGGCGATAGTGTCCTTGAAAAGCTGGGTTTCCTGCGTCATATAGCTTTCCATGTCACGCAGATTTGAAGTATTAATGTCCTCAATATTCGTGCCTGAGATATTCACAGTACCATTGGTAGTTTTCCAGAAACGCATTAAAAGTTTCAGCAGAGTGGACTTGCCGCTGCCGCTTTTGCCGATAACTCCAACTATTTTATTTTCAGGGAACTTCATGGAGAAGTCACGGAGTACCGTGTCACCGCCGTAGCTGAATGTGACATTCTCGCAGTCTGCACCGCTGAACGAAACATTTGATTTGCCTGTGATCTCCTCAGTTTCGGGAGTTTCCTCGATAATATCAAGAACTCGTCCACCAGAAGCAATTGTGCTTTGGAGTGTCGTTCCAAGATTAGCAAGGGCAGACACAGGTCCGTAGCTTGACATAAGAGCAATAAGAGGAATGATAAAGCCCGAAAAATCGGTGATATCCTCGCTGTAAAGGTACGCCGAAAGCAGGAGCATTGCAATGTCAAAAACGAGGATAAATGTATTTGCAAGCGCCAGATTAAAACCGGTCAGACGATTCAGCTTGCCCTGATTCTCGGTGAGCTGATTTGTTTTCGCATTCATTCCGTCCATACGCTGCATACCGTTTCCGTACTGCACTGTTTCGTCAAGTCCACGGATATTTTCAAGGACATATGCCGCAAGCTCTCC
>JAFVBU010000023.1 GCA_017479805.1 Ruminococcus sp. | reverse complement strand
CTATCGGTGGTGCAAGAGCCGGCGTACTTGAGACAACATTCAGAACAGAGACTGAGACAGACCTCTTTGGTGAGCAGGCAGTTCTCTGCGGTGGTGTATGTGCTCTTATGCAGGCAGGATTCGAGACACTCTGCGAGGCAGGATACGACCCAAGAAATGCTTACTTTGAGTGTATCCACGAGATGAAGCTCATCGTTGACCTTATTTACCAGAGCGGCTTCGCAGGCATGAGATACTCCATTTCCAATACTGCTGAGTACGGCGACTATGTAACAGGTCCCAAGATAATTACAGACGACACCAAGAAGGCTATGAAGCAGGTACTGAAGAACATTCAGGACGGTTCATTTGCTAAGGACTTCCTCCTTGATATGTCAAGCGCAGGCGGTCAGGTACACTTCAAGGCAATGAGAAAGCTGGCTTCTGAGCACCCTGCTGAGAAGGTTGGCGAGGAGATCAGAAAGCTCTACAGCTGGAGCGATGAGGACAAGCTCATTAATAACTGATTTGACTAATTCACAGAATATCTGCTGAATTATTACAAGCGGTTGTACATCCGCCTTTGGATAGCGGATTTTGTTATACAAAGGGTAGAATATTAATCAATTATTAAAAACTTGTTCATATTTTCTTCACATTCTCAACACATTTTCACATTCCTATCACAATAACCTGATATTATGTGAATATGAAGGAGTCCCCTGACGAAGTTCATACTCTCTCAGGGGACTTTTCTGAAACAGTGATATACTCGGCGCTACAGCAAAATATACAGGAAATGCGCCGTAGAAATTTCAAAGAACAAGGAAAACTTTTGAAAGCATACTGTCGTATGGTGAAAAAGTTTGACGCCTTTATTTGGAATTTATACAAGCATTTATGGATATTTTGCTGTAGCGCCGAGTATGATGACAAAGGTCATGAGAAGGAGGAGTTAATATGATGAAAAAACACAGCCTGACACAGTTCCGCCCGTCCGCACTGAGGATAGCAGGTCTGCTTATGATAATTTCGGGACTTGCCCTTATTTTCAGCTTCGACCTGAAAAATAAGGCTCTGGCGCAGACAGGCAGCTCCGAGGAAACTGCAAGCACAACGGAAGCGAGCATAATCAGCGAATACAGCGAAAAGACCGAGAACGCCCGTGAGGTCAGCGCCGCAGGTCTGCCGTTCCTGACCATAGGCGGCATCCTCATTCTTGGAGGGATACCCATGTTCTTCGTGCCCTACACCGACAAGGGAGTATACCTCCGCCGCAAGAAAGACCGCAAGAAGAAAGAGGAAGAAGTTCCCGAGACCGACCCCGAGTTCGATTATCCCGACGACGACTACGATTTCATAATCCGCCGTGAGACCTATGAGCTTCTCCATAAGGAACAGCTTGAAAATATCCGAAAGAAGCATGAGAAGCAGTAAACAGTAAGTAGTAAGTAGTTCTCAGTTGTCAGAGTGTAGGGGCGGATATTATCCGCCCATGCATGATACATTCTCACCATTCGGGCGGATAATATCCGCCCCTACAAAATGGCATCCCATAAAGCGGAGGTAATATGGCAGATTCATACATACGAAAATTTTCACCAAATATAAAGCATATCATCGCTTTTGTGCTGCTTATCATGTCTGTCATTATGCTTTTCAGCGGTCTGCACAGGGCTTTACGTGTTATGGGGAGGCTTGACTCTGTAGCGTTTGTTTTTGACGGTGAGATAGATGATCTGAAGGAAAATGACAGTATCCTTCTGCATGAAAAACTCGTCAGGGCAAGGCTGAAGGGAGCGGCAAATGATACGGAGCTCTCCTGCGGAACTGAACATAATCAGAAGTATGAGATATTCGTTATAAATTTTTACGGTTATCGTTTTGCTGCGGTGGAGACAGGTTCGGATGAATACGACAAGCTGCTCGGCGGAGAGGATGTAACAGGCTATTTTTCCTATAAATACAGCCGGAATTTTCGTGACCGCATTTCAACTATGCCGCAGTATTTCGAGCCTGATACAGTGATACCCGAAAGCAAGTGCTCCGACCTCGGACTGATAATCGTTGACCGTGAAAGAGAGCTGAGAAGCTGGATGTGGTGTCTGCCTTTCCTGATAGTCGGACTGATAATGCTGAAAACAGGCGGCTCGCCGTTCTTCTACTTCCCCGAAGATAAAATTGAGAATGTTCTGTAGGGGCGGATATCATCCGCCCGTGCCTTAACATATCAACTGCCATTCGGGCGGATAATATCCGCCCCTACAAATATAACCATATATGAGGTGTAAATCATGAGCGATAATTTTTTCTGCGACGGTGCTGATAAAGCGCCTCAGCGTTCACTTTTCAATGCCCTCGGCATGACTAAGGAGGAAATGAAGCGTCCCCTCGTTGGTATCGTTTCTTCCTACAACGAGATAGTTCCCGGTCATATGAACATCGACAAGCTGGTTGAAGCCGTAAAGCTGGGCGTAGCTATGGGCGGCGGTACACCTGTTGTTTTCCCTGCTATCGCTGTCTGCGACGGTATCGCTATGGGTCACACAGGCATGAAGTACAGCCTTGTTACCCGTGACCTTATTGCCGATTCTACGGAATGTATGGCACTTGCCCACCACTTTGACGCACTGGTAATGATACCCAACTGCGATAAGAACGTTCCCGGTCTGCTCATGGCAGCCGCACGTATCAACGTTCCTACCGTATTCGTAAGCGGCGGTCCTATGCTGGCAGGTCACGTTAAGGGCAAGAAAACCTCCCTTTCGTCCATGTTCGAGGCTGTAGGCGCTTACACAGCAGGCAAGATAGACGAGAGCGAGCTTGACGAATTCGAGAGCAAGACCTGTCCCACCTGCGGTTCATGTTCGGGTATGTACACCGCTAACTCCATGAACTGCCTGACAGAAGTTCTCGGTATGGGACTGAAAGGCAACGGCACTATCCCTGCCGTTTACTCCGAGCGTATCAAGCTGGCTAAAATGGCTGGTATGCAGGTTATGGAGCTTTACAGAAAGAATATCCGTCCCCTTGATATAATGACGGAAAAGGCTTTCCAGAACGCTCTTACTGCTGATATGGCGCTGGGCTGTTCCACAAACAGTATGCTCCACCTCCCTGCTATCGCAAACGAGTGCGGCATTGAGATAAACCTTGACATGGCTAACGAGATAAGCGCAAGAACTCCTAACCTCTGCCACCTTGCACCGGCAGGTCACACCTACATGGAGGACCTCAACGAAGCAGGCGGAGTTTACGCTGTACTGAACGAGCTTAGCAAGAAAGATCTCATCAATACCGACTGCATGACCGTAACAGGCAAGACCGTAGGCGAGAATATCAAGGGCTGTATCAATAAAGACCCCGAGACTATCCGTCCTATCGACAACCCGTACAGTGAAACAGGCGGAATTGCCGTATTAAAGGGAAATCTTGCTCCCGACAGATGTGTTGTCAAGAGAAGCGCAGTTGCTCCCGAAATGCTTGTACATAAGGGACCTGCAAGAGTATTCGACAGCGAGGAAGAAGCTATCAAGGTCATCTACGAAGGCGGCATAAAAGCAGGAGACGTTGTAGTTATCCGCTATGAGGGACCCGCAGGCGGTCCGGGTATGAGAGAAATGCTCTCACCGACATCGGCTATTCAGGGCGCAGGACTGGGCTCTACCGTAGCTCTTATCACAGACGGACGTTTCAGCGGCGCTACCCGTGGTGCGGCTATCGGACACGTATCCCCCGAGGCTGTAAACGGCGGAACTATCGCCTATGTCAAGGACGGCGACATAATCTCCATCGACATCCCCAATTACTCCATCAACCTTGAAGTATCCGACGAGGAGCTTGCAGAGCGCAGAAAGACCATGCCCATCAAGCGCAAGGAAAACATCACAGGCTACTTGAAGCGCTACGCACAGCAGGTATCCTCCGCCGACAAGGGAGCTATTATTAATAGGAAGTAGTTAGTAGTAAGTAGTGAGTAGTTTGTTAGTGCTTAGGTTTCAGGTGTCATGTTGTAGGGGCGCACAGTGTGCGCCCGTGAGAACGCTGAAAAATACGTGACCCTGAATGTAGGGGCGGATATTATCCGCCCGTGCCTTGCACATTTATTATCATTCGGGCGGATGATATCCGCCCCTACAAAAATTGAATCTCAATCAAAAAAGAGGTCGTGAAAACATGGAATACAACATCGCATTGCTCAAAGGTGACGGTATTGGTCCCGAGATAGTGGACAGCGCCGTCAGAGTGCTTGAAAAGACAGCGGATAAGTTCGGACATAAATTCAATTTTACACCTTATCTTATCGGCGGATGTGCCATTGACGCAACAGGCAAACCTCTGCCGCAGGAAACTATTGACGGCTGTCTCGCCTCTGACAGTGTGCTTCTCGGCGCTGTTGGAGGTCCCAAATGGGACGACCAGCCCGGCGGCAACCGCCCCGAAAAGGCTCTGCTCGGCATCCGCTCGGCTCTGGGACTTTTCACCAATCTCCGCCCTGCACAGCTTTACCCTGCGCTGAGAAAGGCTTCACCGCTGAAAGATGAGATAGTGGCTGAGGGCTTCGATATCATGATAGTCCGTGAGCTTACAGGCGGTATTTACTTCGGCGACCGTGGCTACCGTCAGGGAAAATACGGCGAGGAAGCATACGACACCGAGGCTTACAGCGTGACGGAAATAGAGCGCATAGGCAAGGTGGCTTTCGAGACTGCCATGAAGCGAAGCAAGCGTGTTTGCAGTATCGACAAGGCCAATGTTCTGGAATCTTCAAGACTGTGGCGCAAGACAATGCATAAGCTGGCAGAGCAGTACCCCGAAGTCGAGTATTCCGATATGTTTGTAGATAATGCGGCTATGCAGTTAGTCCGTGACCCTAAGCAGTTTGACGTTATCGTCACTTCAAATATGTTCGGCGATATCCTCTCCGACGAAGCCTCGCAGATAACAGGCTCTATCGGTATGCTCGCCTCTGCTTCACTGGGCGCAGGCACAAGGGGTATGTATGAGCCTATACACGGAAGTGCTCCCGATATCGCAGGTCAGAACAGGGCTAATCCTATGGCAACTATACTTTCGGGCGCTATGATGCTACGCTATTCATTCGGACTTTCCGAAGAAGCGGATGCTATAGAAAATGCAGTAAACAAGGTGCTGGACGCAGGTCACCGCACCGCAGACCTTATGGGTACTGACAAGGGAACTCCCCTTACCTGCACAGAAATGACAGAAAAAATTATCGAGGTCTTATAAATGAACGGCAAACTACAGAAACTCAGACTTTCACTGGCAACGGTATCGGTTTTCAGAAATATCCTTGCCGACGGCGTTATGACAAAGCTGAAAGAGCTTTTGGATAAGGCTGACAGCGGCGATATACCGCAGATACTGGAAAGCTACGGACAGTTCGTCCATGCGCTTTATGAGCGTAACGTGAATTTCAGCAAGTACCTTATGAAGCTGGTGTCGGAGGATGAGAATGTCTACATAATCAGCAGAAGTCAGGGCAGGGAGATAAATCCATCCATCGCAGAAGCGGCTGAGTATGAGCTGAGCGTTTTTCAGGAGCTTTCACAGCTCACTCCCGATGATATCGCTGACGGTATCGGCTACAGCGGCTATCTTCCCAAGTGGGAGACAAGCAATATCAGCTTCATGGACAAGTACCATCACCGCCTTGAAAATGTTGCTCAGTACGGCTACGGCAAGTGGGCAAAGAGCGATATGTTCATCTTCCGTGAGGGCAGTATAGTCCCTGTGAAGTCCCACGATACACAGAAGCTGTCGGAGCTTTACGGCTACGATATACAGCGCAATTCCGTTATAAACAACACACTCGCCCTGCTGAACGGCAAGCCTGCGCTGAACGCTCTTTTGTACGGCGACGCAGGCACAGGCAAGTCCTCGACGGTCAAAGCTATCGTAAACGAGTATTCTCCGCTGGGACTGCGCCTTATCGAGATAACAAAGGAACAGTTAAGGAACATCCCCGAGATAGTGGAGGAAATAAGCGGCAATCCGCTGAAATTCATTATTTTCATCGACGACCTGAGCTTTACCGCAGGCGAGGACAGCTTCGGCGCACTGAAAGCCACCCTTGAAGGCTCTGTTGCGGCAAATGCGGACAATATGGTAATATATGCCACCAGCAACCGCCGTCACCTCATAAAGGAGACCTTCTCCGACCGTGAGGGCGACGATGTGCACCGCAATGACAGCTTGCAGGAGACACTTTCCCTATCGGCACGTTTCGGACTGCGTGTGAATTTCAGCCGTCCCGACAAAAATGCCTATGTTGCCATAGCCTCGGAGCTTGCAAAGAGCAGGGGCATAAAGATGAGCGAAAAGGACATCGCTCTGAAAGCCGAGCAGTTCGCCATATCCTCGGGCAACGGACGCTCCCTACGTACCGCAAAGCAATTCGTGGAACAGCTTCTCTCCGAGTGAGCTGTAGGGGCGGATATCATCCGCCCGAAAATTGAGAATTGAGAATGTAGGGGGCGATGCCCACATCGCCCCGTGCTTTACGCAAGAATTAACATGATACGCTGTGTAGGGGAGGGCGCCCTCGCCCTCCCGTGGGTACAATTAAAATGTGCCTGCATTTTGTGCCTTACGGAGATATAACCATGAAAAAGAAAAAATTTCAACAAGGCGAATTTGCGGTGTGGAAAAATAACGTCTACCGCATAAACTCCTATCAGAACGAATTGGAGCTTTTCAGCGCCGACGACACCGAAAGGCTCAAGCCCCTGCGCCGTATCCCTAAGGATGAAGCGGAGGACAGGTATTATCAGCTTGCGTGGTGCGATATCAAAAACGTCCGCTATATTGCCGATTCCGTAAGGGGCGATGAGGTCACGTACAAACCCCACAGCAACAGCGAATACTTCTATTCCGAGCGAATCGACCAATGCAATGAGATATGGCTGGAGCGCAGACGGGGCGAGCATGAGACCGAAACCGAGGATATATGGCTCAGTCCCTACTGCATGAAGCGCCCGAGCAGTCAGAAGTTCTATGCCGAGCCTACGGCAAACGGCGGCATTATGGAAGTCCACTCAAATGAACTGCTGAGCTTCGATGAGACCGCAAAGGTGCTGGCAGAAGCCTTTGGAGACCGCATAAATATAAACGACGTTACAGCGTTGTTCAGCATTGAATACTATACAACATTTGAACTGGACGGAAAAACATTCGATTTCGATATTGATTGCTGGGAGCTTGTG
>JAFVBU010000287.1 GCA_017479805.1 Ruminococcus sp. | reverse complement strand
TGAAAACTACGACGGCGACCGCATACTTGACTATGAATGGGTGAAGTCCCTTTATGACGAATGTCTGCGGAATAATGTGAGCTTCGATTTCTGCGGTATCGGCAACTATTTCCGCAAGGACGGGAAAATATATCATGTCTGCAAGGCATATCAGCACGTACAGGCTCTCCGTTCGGGCTTGCAGATACCGCCGCAGAGAACGGATATCCCCATGAATCCACGCTGTAAAAACTGCAAGCGCAACAGTTCATGCAATGGGTGCAGATACTGCGGAAAATGCGGACCTGCATTTATGCTGAATAAACTCCCCTGACACGGCATCGCCTTATCAGGGGAGTATATTGCTACCCAACTAAACCTTGCCGCCAAATCAAGTGCCGTTCTTTACGGTAGGCAGGTGCTCGGGCATTGAGCCGATCAGTATTTTTCCACGCTCCTCGTCCCAGCGGAAATATATCCTTATAAGTTCCTCGGAATGGATGCCATGCTTGATATGCTGATCCATTATGTAAGGTGTTCCGTCGATATTCACTGTGTAATCCGAGCGGTACATTTTCAGCGTCTCTTTTCCGCAGCCCTGTATCTCCCAGTGACAGCGTTCAGCGTAAAGACTCAGCGTATCCTCGTCCATTTCCTGCCGTCTGTACTTTGCGTATGCCGAAAGATAGACTATACCGTCACATAGGCTTGTGATATCCAGTGAACCGCTGTATTTCCGCATTTCGCTCTGCGCCCTCGGAGCTGTGAAGATATCCTCGGAATAGTTCTCGTCTATCCATTTGCAGATATCGTTTTTCTCCGTCGGGAACTTTGCCGCTGTCTCTATCATCTGCTGATAGAACTTCACCAGCTCCGCACTTTTTCGGTATGCATCCTGCTTTGCTGCTGACTCCGCTGCAAGATTGCTGTAGGCTATATCCTTTGCCTCTATCTCACGGCTGAGGTCGTCGATCTTTTTCCTTGCGATACGAAGCGCCTCAGCACTCTGCCGCATATCGGTCTGCTGCTGTGAAAGCTCCTTTATCTGCTCTTTCAGCTCGGCATTTTCAAGCTGGTAGATATTGCATTTTTCAGCAAGGGAGCTTGTGCGGTGGCGCTGTGAGTGGTACTCCTTCAGCTTTGCATTGGAATAAAACAGCACATTCCCGAAGCTGTACAAGCTGCGCTTCTGCATTTCGATAACGCTTCCACGGAGGGTGTAGAAGAAGCTGTGCATATCGCCGCTGTACTGACTATAGCAATAGCGCTCCGTAGGCTCTTGGTGGGGGATGACCATTATATCCCCGTGCTTCACGGAAAAATGAGCCTTATTTTCTATCTGTGCAAAGTATTTCTCGTCCGCAAAGGCAACTATGGCAAAGCCCGTGAGCCGCTCTGCAAGCTCCGAATACTCAAAGACAGGCAGCTTTGTTTTCACGGGCGCAGCTTTTGCAGGCGCAGGTGTTTTTTCTTTCGGCTTCTTCTTTTTCTCCTTGACCGCAAAGCTGTTTTTGATATTCAGCGCTTCCTTGTCGAGGGTCACATTCAGCTCAGTTGAGGGATGTGTGAAGCCCGAAAAGCTGTATTTTTCCGCATTCTGAGCAACTGAGTTCATAATATCATCCGCCGACTTTTGTTCCTCTGTTCCGCTGTCGGCAACAAGAACTATCGGCAAGCCTCTTGAATTATCGTTCAGCACCGAAAGAAAGCGTTCAAGCTCAGTTTTACTGCTGATATTCAGCGGTTCGCCGTCAATAATGCATCCGCTGTGAAAAAGTCGGAGCAGCTTATTCTCGGCAAGGGCTTTCATCACTCTCGGGCGGAAAACCTCGCATGAAGCGGTAGTCTCCGACGGCTCGGAGCATATAGTCCTTATGCCTATCTCAACGGAGCTGTCCCCTTTCAGAAAGGCTATCTCCGTTATGAACGATCTTCCGTTGACCGCAGGTCGCTCGTTGGGAGTGCCGTGATTTGCTCCCATATCGGGCTCGTCCATGCGAAACGACCATGCACCGATGCTGTCGATATAAATAACGTCTATCTGAAATCCGTTCTCATAGCTGAACGATGTGAGACTTTCCTCTGAAAAATCCGCATAGTCCTGCGGCTCGGGAGTATTCAGCTCCTGCGGCAGATCTTCGATATTCCGGAGCCTTGACCGCAGCCATCGCAGGGTTTCGAGGATACATATTCGGAAAACATCATCCGTGCCGACACTTTTCGAGTCCGCCGCCGCATAGAACTGATAAGTAGGATAACTTCTCAGTATCTGCACTGTTGTTGTGATATACGACATTATTTTCATCTCCTTTTTGTCACCATTATTTTATGTGATATGATTATTATATCACAAAACACTTTAACAATCAACAGATTTTTATTAAAATCAAATCATTTTATAAATACTTTGCGTTATATTTTTAGTCACTATTACCATTAGTGGTATTTACATCTGATTTGACATCATCTCTCAATAATGTTATACTAATACAAAGGATGGGGATGAGTATGGAAAAATTCTGCGAAAAATATCTGAAAAAACTGCACATCGGCAATATCACCACCGATTCAAACGTTCTTATGGCACCGCTTGCAGGCTACACGGGCTACCCTTTCAGAGTAATGTGCCGAAAGCTCGGGGCAGGGCTTGCTTTCACGGAAATGGTAAGCGCCAACGGACTGAAATACAATGACAAAGCCACTGCCAAGCTGCTCTACACCGACGATGCCGAAATTGTCAAAGCGGTGCAGCTTCTCGGCTCTGTGCCGTCAGCCTTTGAATGCGCCTGCAAGGGCGAATATACGGCTGATTATGACATGGTTGACATCAACATGGGCTGTCCTGTGCCCAATATAATCAAAAGCGGCGAGGGCTGTGCGCTGACCCGTGACCTGAGCCGTGCTTCCAAAATAATCGAAGCCTGCAAGCGAAGCGGCAAGGTGGTGTCGGTGAAGTTCCGCCCCGGCATGAACAAGGATAATATCGTTGTGTCGGAATTTGCAAGAATGTGCGAGGATTCGGGTGCGGATATGATAACAGTCCACGGACGCACAAGGGA
Organism: Ruminococcus sp.; assembly: GCA_017479805.1. Lineage (GTDB taxonomy): Bacteria > Bacillota > Clostridia > Oscillospirales > Ruminococcaceae > Ruminococcus. The sequence goes on along the minus strand of JAFVBU010000287.1, from coordinate 9,173 downwards.
CATGATGTACAGCGGAGAGCCGATATATGAATATATCGAAGCGGCAAAAAAAGCGGTCAATATCCCTGTTATTGCAAACGGCGGCATAAACTCAGAGGAAGCGGCGATAAAAATGATGGACAGAACAGGCGCTGACGGCATTATGATAGCCCGTTACGGTCTGGAAAATCCCCTGATATTCGCACAGCTCACAGGAAAAAATACAGATACAACAAAGCTGTCGCTGATAATGGAACAGTGCGATATGGCGCAGTCATGCTTCGATGAGATATCCGCTATGGACTACATCAAGAAAATAACCTCATACTTCATGAAAAAGCTCCACGGAACAAAGGCGCTCAAGCAGGAAATGTACAAATGCGGAAGTATGGCAGAATTACGGAAAATACTCATCCAAATTTTCGAGGAAAGGAAGTGACGGAAATGCAGGAGGATTTTATCATAGAAAACGGAACGCTTGTCGGCTTCAACGGTGACGACCACGTTATAACCGTTCCCGACGGCGTAAAAATTATCGGCAAGGGCGTGTTCAAGGGGAAGTCGTGGATAACGGATATCACCCTCCCCTACAGCGTGACCGAGATAGGAGACAACGCTTTCAAGGGGTGCAGACTGCTGAAAAATATCAACTTCCCTGACGGGCTGAAAAGGGTTGGAGATTTCGCCTTTCACCGCTGTCACAGCCTTGAAGCTGCCGTTCTTCCCGACACGGTAACGGATATGGGAACAGGTGCTTTCCTTTACTGCGACAGCCTGAAAAGGGTAAGGGCATACGGTGTCAGAAAGGTCGAAAAACAGACCTTTGCCAATAATACTCAGCTTACGGAGATATCGCTGAACAGCGAGATAGACTGCTCCAATTTCAAAAACGAGGTATTCACGGGCTGTGTCAGGATAAAGGATATTTACCTCTCTGACGGCTTCTCCTATCATGCGGATAACCTTGTTTCGGCTTTCGTCACCGATAAGGTCGTTCACCCCGTAGTCCGTGCGGTGGCTGAGGCTATTTATCAGTCGCTGCAAATAGAAAACGGCGTGCTGTACAAGCTGCACATCGACCTGCGTACCTTTGAACTCCCCGAGGGCATAAAATGCATCGAAAGAAGCTGTTTCTTCGATAAAAAAGGCATAGTTTCCATCACATTCCCTGCAACCCTTGAACGCATAATGACCAATGCTTTCGGCAACTGTATCAGCCTTGAACAGATAGCTTTAAAAAGCGGGGATATCGTCATTGACGAGGACGCTTTCAGAGGGTGCAGCAATCTGAAAAGAGTTATCATCGGTGAGAAGCTGTATCAGCTTGGCGGTATCAATTACGGCGACGATATCCCCTACATCATCCGTCAGATAAACGATCAGGCTATGGGCGATTTCTACATCAGCGGTAAAATTCTCATGGCATATACGGGCAATGAGGAGCGTGTCACTGTCCCCGACGGCGTTGAGATTATCGGCGAGGGCTGTTTCGAGGGCAACGAGAGGATAAACCGTGTTATCATGAGCGATTCCGTCCGTGAGATACACGAAAATGCTTTCAGAAACTGCATTTGTATGCAGAGCATTGTCATGTCCGAGAATCTGCACAGCATACGCAGAAGCGCCTTTGAAAACTGCCGCAAGCTCATCCGCTTCAACGTCCCCGAAAAGCTGAAAGAGGTGGGCTTCAATGCGTTCCGTGGCTGTAAATGCCTTGAAATGGAGGATTTTGAAAAGGGCACTCCCCCTGCCGTCCCATTGGAGGAACGTGTTTACGGGAAAGATGATATCCCTGCTTACAAATTCAGCGGCGATAAAAATATAACCGAGCTTGTCCTTGATAAACCTTTGATTATCGGAAAATACGCCTTTTCAGCCTGCCCCGAGCTGAGGACGGTCGTCATTAGCAATGCGGACTGTATCATTGAGAAATATGCCTTTGAAAAATGCGGCTCTCTCCGTGAGGTAAAGGTTTTGGCAGGCAGGATAGAAAAGGGCGCATTTTCATTTTGCCGTAACCTTGAAAGGGCTGAGATAAGCGGAACAGTCGTGCTTGGTGATGAGACCTTTGCAGGCTGTTATTCGCTGAAAGAAGTGAAGATATCGGCTGAGCTTTCGGTCATTGGAAGAAGATGCTTCGACGAGTGTCTGTCCCTTGACAGCTTTGATTTTTCAAATATACGCACCGTCGGCGAGCGTGCCTTTGAGCGGTGCGACAGTCTGAAAGAGGTCGTGCTTGATGATACAGCCGTGGGATTCCACGCCTTTGCCGACTGCTCCGAGCTGAAAAGGATAACGCTAACTTCCCGTACCCGACTGCAAAGCGGAGCATTTTTCGGCTGTACAAGTGCGGATACGGTAACTCTTGACGGTGACAGCTTCTCATTCTCACGTTTCGCTCAGAGCAGAAATACCGCAGATAATCAGCTCCCCATCACTGTGCAGGAGGTCATCGGAAGCGTGTATTCCTGCTTGGCGGTGAACAGGCAGATGGGGATAGTTAAATACAGAGGCGACGCAGTAAAGGTACGGCTCCCCGAGGATATTGTTTCAGCCGAGGACGAGGCTTTCCGTGAGCACCTGAGAGTTGAAGATATCATCTTTCCAGACGGCTTCAGATACAGCGGAAAACTGACCTTTGCAGGCACGGGCTGGCTTGAAAAAATGCGTAAAAAAACAAGGTATAACATCGTCAATGATATGCTGATAGACGCAGTTGGATGCGGAGAAATAGCGGATATCCCCGAGAATATCAGGCGCATTTGCAGTTGGGCTTTTGCAGGGAATACCGAGCTTAAAGAGCTGACGCTCCATAATGACAGGATAGCAGTTGATGTTTTTGCTTTCAGAAACTGCATAAATCTGAAAAAGATAAATTATCCCGACGGCAAAACGTACACCCTCGAAAAAATCAGCGATATCACCGAAAAGGACTATCCCGAGCTTGCAGGGCGAATTTTCTCTGAGTGCATAAACTGCTTCAAGCTGGACGGAAACGGCATACTCACGGAAAGTACGGGAAATATCAAAAACCTCGTTTTCCCCGACGGGATAAAGGAGGTGGGCGGCGAGGTGTATATGGACTGCCACCTGCTTGAAAGTATCGCCCTTTCATCGGACACCGAAAAGATAGGGAAATGCGCTTTCAAGAACAGCAAGTGGCTGAGAAGCGTGAAAAATGCAGGGAACGTCCAAAAGCTGGGAGCACAGGCGTTCAGCGGATGCAAGAGCCTTGAAAGCATCGATATTTCCGACAGCCTTGAAGCCATTGGCAAACGTGCTTTTGAGCACTGCTGTTCCCTCAAAGAGATACACATTTCCGACAAACTGACAGTGATACCCGAAATGGCATTTTTCAGGTGCAAAAGCCTCAGAAAGGTCGTTATCCCTGAGTCCGTGAAAAAAATAGAAGCTCAGGCTTTTGCTTTCTGCACTGAGCTTGAGGAGGTCATTTTCTGCGCTCCCGACGATATTGAAATTGCTGAGGACGCTTTTGCGTGGTGTGATAAATTATGAGATACAGACAACTTGGAAAAACAGGGCTGAAAGTCTCGGAAACAGGCTTCGGGACTATCCCCATACTCAGCGGAAACGTCCCTGTTCTCCCCGATTATTACAGTCCCGACACCGATGAAGCCGTGGATATCATGATTCACGCATATAATATGGGCTGTAATTTCTATGATACTGCCATCCCCGAGGAATACGGCGACGCTGAGTACAAGCTGGGCGTTTTTGCGGAAAAGGTCGGCAGACAGAATATCATCATCTCGGATAAGGCTCGCTTCATGGACGGCAACGATATGTTCCGTGAGGTCATGAGGTCTGCCGAAACTCTCGGAACTTATCCCGATATCTATTTCGTTCATCAGGTGGACGAGAAAAATCAGGAGGAGACTTTCAGCAGATACGGCGCTCTCGACGCTCTCTGCGACCTGAAAAAAGCAGGTATCATAAAGTATACGGGCATTGCTACCCATTATTACAGCGTTGCTGAACGTTCTGCCGCCGATGAAAGAGTTGATGTGATACAGACAAGCGGAAATATTCTGGAGCGTGGTATCCTTGACCGTATCTCCGAGAAAAATATCTTCCGTGACAAGGGACTGATACTCAACAAGGTCTACGCCGCAGGCTGTCTGCTGAACGTTTTCGAACCGTCGGAGCTTATTGGCGGTATACTCCATTATCCGTTCTCCTGTGCACTTATCGGCATAGGCACAAAAGAGCAGGCGGACGCCGCAATGAAAGAGGAATACTCCCCTGTCCGCTTCACCTTTGACGAGGTCATGCAAAGGCTGTCCCAACACTTCTCCCCCATCGGCTGTACACGGTGTCAGAAATGTGTCTGTCCAAACGGCTATGAAGTACACATACTGCTCCGCCAGTATAACTACTACCACCTCGGCAAAAGCCGGTGGGCAATGAAAAAGCTGAGAATGAATATCGAGGAAGTCAGCGAAAGCTGTAGGAAATGCATCGACAGACAATGCATGAAAACCTGCCCCCAAAATCTCAGGATCCCCGAGCTGATAAAGACGATATATAAAATGACCTGTGTCTGATCTGCTGCTCTTGCAGTTGTCCGTACTCTTGTTGAGGGAAACCCTTTTGAAAAAGGGTTCTCCCTCGATAAAAGTAGGGATATCCGCAAAAGCAGCAGATAAGTCACAGGTCATATTCAGATATCGCCTTTGACGGCACGTTCGTTGACGTACATTGTGAATTCTTTTATTTTTTCGTGATCGGGTCTTTCGGGGAGGTCGGAGTTTTCTGCTGCGTAGTCGAGGCGCTTTTTGTAGTCATCGACGAGGGCAAAAAATTCCTCGGTAGGCTGTCTGTTTTCGTCCAGGTATGCGCCGTTTCTTATACTCATGAGCAGGTCGTGCTCCTTTTCTCTGTATGTGTTTATCTCGCCTTTTTCGAGAATATCTATACACATCATGTAGAGCCTTATGAGGTGCATCATGTGCTTGCCCAGCTTGTTGTGGCTTATTGCATTCTGATTCCTCTTGCCTACCCGTGCATAGTCCCTGACGATATCCGCCATTCTGTTCCACATATCCTTGTAGTCACGGAGCGGATAGTGCTTCAGCGTTATATCCATGAATATCTCCGTTTCAAGCCCCGAGCCGACTGCCTTGTCTATATACAGTTTTATTGCGTCCTCGGGAAACTGAAAATACATATCCTTAAAGCCCTCAGAAGCGCCCTTTATGCTGTTGAGTATGTGCTGTTCCTGTATGGACTGCTCTGCAAGCCGTGCGGACTTATTGTCGAGCCGTCTGAACTGCGCTGTGGCATAGCCGCTGAAAGAGCTTATCGCCTTTCGGGAGAGGAACATTTTCCTGTTCTCCAGCATTTCCCTGCCCACATCGGACAGATAGAGGTAATGCTCCTTTTTCAGTCCCAGTATTTCTATGGTATTCGGGTTGCAGTCAGTGAGGAGCTGTATCAGCTTTGTGAATGAATAAACCGTTGTATCGGTGGGAACATCGGTTACCTGTTCAAAATTCTCGCCGCAGAGTATCTCCCTTTTGCTGTTGAGCGCACAGCCACGCACATCAAGGTCGGAGGTAGCTGTTTCCGTGCCGTAGGCATGAGAGCCGCCAAGTCCCAGAAGAATGATGTTTTTTCCCAGATGAGGGTCATTGCGGAGAAAATCGTATTCTTCTCCTGATATTTTTTTCTTTATTTCTTCAAGTTTCATTGTTATCACCCCTTTAGGCAACACCGCACAAAGACCGACTGACGTCTTTGTACTGAATCTGCTTGCATATTTTCCGTCATCTTGCACAGAAATTTCTTGACATACGTTAGTATGCCTGCGGAATTTCTATACAATCTGACGAAAAATCTGACGGCGCATCTTCAGTACAATCTTTGTGCGGTGTTGCCTTTATTTTCAACACGCTCCGTGCATAGGCAAGGCTCTGCCGAAGCTGGTCATCCTTGCTCAGCCCTGCAAGTCTCAGCTTGTGGGCATAGCTCAGTATTTCGGTAAATTCTTCCGACGGTGAAAGTCCTGCTTCAATAAGTTCACGTCCCATCACATACGGGCGAGCCATTATCTCATTGAACCTGTTGTATCTCTGCATGAGAAATTCCTCGGTATCATCGCATTTCGGCAGCTTTCCCAGCCCGTCGCAAACGGCAAGCTGTATGAGGTCATAGGGTTCAACAGCCGAATCGAACAGCCTGTTGGTCTTTTTCAGCTTTGACCTTGCCCTTGCCATTATGTTTGGCTCCATGTGCAGTTCGGTCATGTTCAGCACGTATTTTATGAGCCGTGTCTCGCTTGTTATCCGTTCCAGAAATGCCTGAACTACGGGAAGTCCCTCTATTTCGTGCATATATGAATGTACTGTTCCGTCCTCCTCAACTGTTGTGCAAACCGCTATTCCAAGGTCGTGGCAAAGTGCCGACAGCATGAAGCCCAGCGGATATTTAACAGTATCCCGTCTTTTTGCGGCTTCGTCGAGCACCATCATCGTGTGCACCCACGCATCCCCCTCAATGTGATGTTCACGGTTCTGTGGAACACCTATGAGCGCCTTTATTTCGGGATACCAGCAATCAAGCTGTCCCATTCGGCGGAGCTGTTCAAAGTAGACTGACGGACGCTCGGATTTAAGAAGCACCTTTTCAGTCTCTATCATTATACGCTCGGAGGATATGCCGGAAATGTTGATATTTCGGCAAATGCTGATAGTCTCCGCCGCAATGTCAAAGCTGAGCCTTGCGGAAAACTGAGCCGCACGAAGCACCCTCAGTGGATCCTGTAAAAAGGTCTCATCGTCAACATGGCGGATGGTTTTGGTGCGGATATCCTCAAGACCGCCGAAGTGGTCGGTCAGCTCCCCTGTGAGCACATTTTTCATCAGCGAATTTATAGTAAAGTCACGCCTTTTTGCGGCTTCAAAAGTCCCCATGAACGGGTCATAGCCTGCGTTATCCTGACGCTCTGTCCTCAGAAGTGCGATATCAAGATCAAGCCCACGCAGACTGTAGATACCGAAGCTCTTGCCGTATCCAAGCCTTTCACCGACGGTATCAAGGATTTTTTCCAGCACCTCCGCAGAAACACCGTGTACCTCGATGTCGATATCCTTATTCTCAATGCCCAGCACCTCGTCACGGACACAGCCGCCCACGAAGTACACTGTTCCGCCGACTGCAACGACTTTTTCTGCTATAAGCTGAGCGGCTTCAAGGTCGTTCATATTATCCCTTCTTTCTGTTTGTTTGATTCTATGATACCAGAGTTTATATTTTTTTGCAAGAAATAGCTGAGTGTTCGCAGAAAAAAATATAAAATGATCGAAATGTATTGTGTTTTTTAGTACAATGTGTTATAATGCAATAAAGACGGAAGCAAGGGGGCGTGATAATTCTTGGAATACACCATAAGCATAACCAACAAATGCAATCTTAAATGCAGTTACTGCTATGAACGGCATCTGAATACGGACTACGGCTGTATAAACGATGAAACAAGGGACAAGATCGCTGATTTCATCAACAGCAGAGGCGATGCGGGTACGGTATTCCTTTTCGGCGGCGAACCTCTGCTTTACAAGGACACTGTCAAGTATTACTGCGAAAACCTAAAGGCAAGGCAGTTTGTCATCACCACCAACGGCACTTTGCTGGACGAGGACTTTATAAAATGGTGTGCGGACAGAAAGGTCATTATAAATATGTCCCATGACGGAAGCGAATGCACCGAGCGTGGCGCAGATACGGCGGTTCTTGATGCTAATTTGAAGCTGCTGCTGAAATATCAGCCCGAAACACTTGTCCAACTGGTCTACACGGCTGAAAATCTCGCAAAGCTGTATGACAATATCCTGTATCTGAAAGGTCTGGGAGTAAGAAAGGTTTCGGCTGTGATGGACTCTTTTCTCGTCACCGACGATCCCGATAAGCTGGGAGACATTCTCAGGGAGCAGTGGAAGAAAATTGCCGAAATACACGACATTTACGTCTATGAGCTTGCTGCGAAGATAAAGCATATCAGGGAAAGAAAGCCGAGTCTTTGCGAGATATGCAAAAAGAAAATTTTCATCAACTGGGACGGCAGCTTTTACCCGTGTGTGCAGTTCCAGAACATTCCCGAATATCGCTGCGGTGATATTTATGTTGGAATCGAGGCTGAAAAGGCACGAAAGGAACATCCCGATTATTCAATGCGGTCGGAGAGGTGCAATGGCTGTGAGATAGCCGAATACTGCCGAAACTCCTGCGCCTGCCGAAAAATGGGAACAACAGGCACGGTGAGGGACATTTCAGAAGCCGCCTGCATGGAAGAACAAGTGCAGATACTTACCGCACTTGAAATAATTGCAAAAGAAAACGGAAGTACGACATTATGAGAAAATTCACAAAAGAGATCACGACGCTTTTAGCTGCCGCCGCTATGGGCACAACTATGGGCGCTGCGCCTGCGGAGGTCAATAATGTTAGGACAGCAGGTACTGCTATGAATCCCGACTGTACGGAAGAACCCGTCACCACAGAAGATGTGGCTGCTCAGATCGGTACATATGTGACCACTACGCCCCTTACCACTACAGTGACGACAACGACAATGTTCGCAGGTACTACAATGACCGAACCGTCATATATTGATACTTATACTACCACCGAGGCATATTTTGCCGGCAGTATAATGGATATATTCCCATTATACGAGGATACAACTACAACAACTGCCATGACTGTGACTGAGCCGTCATTTATAGGTACTACTGTTATGGCCGAGGAAACAACTACAGCACCGCCGGTTACTACAATGCCCCCGTTTATGGGCGATGTCGGACCTATGGACGGTGATGTTAATATGGACGGAGTGTTCAGTTTGTCGGATGTTGTAACATTTCAGAGATATCTTCTGAATGTGCCTGACATAGAACTGAGCTACTGGCAGGGAGCTGACAGGAACCACGACGGAACGCTTGACGTATTTGATCTTATAGTTTTGAAGCGTGAGCTTATCAATAATGGCTGAGAGCAAAAGCTGTCTGACTTTTTGTCGGACAGCTTTTTTACGGCTCAGATTTACACTATTGCTCCACCAATTAACTCTTGAATAATTATTGCGAAGGACTGGCAGTGAAAGACAAGGAAGAAAGTCGCAGGAATGCTGTCGCATTTCAAGACTTTCTGACGCAGTATTTCGCTGTCAGGACAAG
>JAFVBU010000286.1 GCA_017479805.1 Ruminococcus sp. | reverse complement strand
TATATCAACTGCTTATCAACAGCAGACCTTGTAAACTGGACTGACCACGGTCAGATCCCTGTTGCAAAGACAAGAGTAAACGGCACTCCTATTGCAAAATGGGCTAACAATGCATGGGCTCCCGATGCTGCATGGAAAACCATCAACGGACAGGATAAGTTCTTCCTTTACTTCGCAAACAACGGCTCAGGTATCGGTGTTATCACAGCCGATGACCCGACATTCACAAAGAATGTAAAGGATCCTCTTGGTCACGAGCTCATTTCAAGAAATACACCTAACAGCAACGTTACATGGCTCTTTGATCCGGGCGTTTACTACGATCCCGAGACAGACACAGCTATCATGGCTTACGGCGGCGGTGTTCCAAACGGACAGGCTGCTGAAACAAAGCAGGGACGTATCGTTCAGCTTGGCGATGACATGATCTCCATCAAGGGCACACCTTTCGATCCCGGCACACCTTACCTCTTTGAGGACTCAAGCATGATCAAGATCGGTGACACATGGTACTATTCATTCTGCCACAACTGGAACGTTCCCGGCGGTGCAAGTGTAAACGGTAATTCATTCAGCAGTGCTGATATCGGTTACATGACATCAAAGAATCCTCTGGGCGGATACCAGTATCAGGGTGTTGTATTCAAGAACACAGGTACACAGAGACTTGATAACGGCGGTAACAACCACCACTCAGTCATCGAGTTCAAGGGCAGCTACTATGTACTTTACCACTCACGTCAGCTTGAAATGCGTATGGGCGTTAACGGCGGCAAGGGTCTCAACTACAGATCACCCTGCATCGATAAGGCAACTATAAGCGGCGGCAAGATCACCTGTAACGGTTCACAGAATGGTGTAAGCCAGATCGAGAACCTCAACCCATACGAGACTGTACAGGCAGAGACAATGTCCAACCAGTCCAAGAACATCAGCGTAAGCGGCGTTGGCAACACAACAGTCAAGGCTAAGAAGGGCGACTGGATCAAGGTCAGCGGCGTTGACCTCAGCAAGGGCGTATCAGCTATCACAGTCAAGGGCAGCGGCAACGCAGTAGTTAAGTTCTGCGTAGGTTCTGCAACAGGTACCTGCATCGGTTACGGCGAGCTCAACGGCAGCGAGAACACACTTGCAGCAGCAGAGAATGACGTAACAGGCGTTAAGGATATCTACATGGTATTCAGCGGCGACTGCGAGTTCGATTCATGGAGCTTTTCATAAGTTCTGATTCTTTTCACTGATGATAATGCCCTCCATCTGCACGAACGGAGGGCATATCACAGGCTGGTTCAGCACTGAACAGCCATATATCCAAAATTTAGTTGTAAGGGACAAATCAGAGAAACCGTACTTTTCAGAGTGCGGTTTTTTCTTTTGTGTAGATCTCTGTTTTTTACTTAACTGCCGTTCACGCTATTCGGGCGGATGATATCCGCCCCTACAATCTGATTTCTCAAATTTAAGCGTGTACCTGTGGAACGCCGAGGGCGGCGTTCCCTACATATTATTTATTCTAATCAAACAAATTGAATCCCGTGAAAAAAATTCTAAAAAATATTGACACAAAGCCCTAAAAAGTCTATAATATCCATAAAGGTGGTGTTGGTATGGAGAAAAAAGTCCTCATCTGCGACAGTTCCTCGTCTATCGGGGATATGCTCTCTGACGGTCTGCTCCGCAGAGGTGTGCTGTCTCTCAGATGTCACAACAGCAAGGACGCCATCCGCTCCGCTTTCACCAAAAGCTCCCCTCAGACCGCCATCCTCATCATCTACGCCCCCGACGAGAGCTGGTACAGCTTTGTTGCTGAGCTGAAAGCCCTCTCCCCGTCAACTCACATAGTTACAGGCGTTTTCTCGGGTCTGAGAAGCGTTCACGTCCGCTTTATCCTGTCGGGCGCTTCACGCAGCTTCGGCATACCTTTCAATATAAAGCATTTCTTCACCGAGCTGCTCGGGCTGATAAGTCACAGCGGCAGCCGTATTTCCCACACCGAGAGCTTTCTCCGTGACAGCGGCTTTCCATCCGAGCTTAAAGGCTTCCGCTATTTAGCGGCGGCAGTGGATATCTGCACCGACAACACCGCTCTCCTTTCGGGCGGCATAACCGAGCTTTACCGCATTATCGCAGAAAAGTTCCGAACCGATGCCCGTGCCGTTGAGCGCTCTGTAAGGAATCTGACCGATATAACAAAGAAAAGCGGTGTTCTGGAACAATTCACAAGGGACAGGACAGCCGCTTCGCCGTCCAACAAGGAGCTTATCTGCATTGCCTGCGATATCTCTATTTCCTATCTCCGCAGTATGAGCAGTTAACTCAGTGCAACTAAATCTACAGATATTATCACAAACTGAAAAATTTTTTCGGTACGTGTTGACTTATGAGAAATAAAATAGTATAATTATTATTGTATGGCAAATACTTATAATTTTATATTCTATATATGGAGGTTTTTACAATGAGCAGAGTTTACAACTTCAGCGCAGGCCCTGCCGTGCTTCCCGAGGAAGTACTCAAGGAATGTGCAGAGGAAATGATGGATTACAAGGGATGCGGTATGTCCGTTATGGAAATGTCCCACCGTTCCAAGGTATATGATGAGATCATCAAGGAAGCTGAAAAGGATCTCCGTGACCTTATGAACATTCCTGACAACTACAAGGTAATTTTTGTTCAGGGCGGTGCTTCTCTCGTATTCGCAGGCGTTCCTATGAACCTGATGAAGAACAAGAAGGCTGCTTACATCATCACAGGTCAGTGGGCTAAGAAGGCTGCACAGGAAGCTGAAAAGTACGGCGAGGTAGTAAGAGTAGCTTCTTCTGCTGACAAGACTTTCTCCTACATCCCTGACTGCTCCGATCTCGACATCCCCGAGGACGTTGACTACGTTTATATCTGCGAGAACAACACTATCTACGGTACAAAATTCTGGGAGCTCCCAAACACTAAGGGTCACG
>JAFVBU010000285.1 GCA_017479805.1 Ruminococcus sp. | reverse complement strand
CCATAAATGCTTGTATAAATTCCAAATAACTGCGTCAAACTTTTTCACCATACGACAGTATGCTTTCAAAAGTTTTCCTTGTTCTTTGAAATTTCTACGGCGCATTTCCTGTATATTTTGCTGTAGCGCCGAGTATAATTAAAGCCGCTGACACTTGGTCAACGGCTGATAATTACGCATTGATATTACTGTTCGTCGCTGTAATAAACGGGATATGCTCCCTCTTTCATGCGAGCCTCGAACTTCTCCACGGGCAGCGGAGGGTCGAAAAGAAAGCCCTGTGCAAGTGCACACCTGTTCTCCCTCAGAATATCGAGTTGATTCTGTGTCTCCACGCCCTCGGCGATACATTCAAGCCCCATATTTCCTGCCATAGCTACAACGTGCTTGAACATTATGCTCCGTGAGCTGTCGGAATCGTCGCCGTCTATGGGCAGAAAGCTGCGGTCTATCTTCATAACGTCCCACGGTATGTCACGGATGAGATTCAGCGAAGAATAGCCCATTCCGAAGTCGTCAACCGAGGTGTGTATGCCTGCCTGCTGCAAGCTGCCTACCACTCGCTTCAGATCACGGAACTCAACGTCCGTGGTTGTCTCGGTAAGCTCTATTTCAAGGTATTTGTGGGGTATCTTATGCTTGTCGATTATCTCAATGATAGTCTCCGGAAGTTTTGCATTCATCATGTGCTTGCGTGAGAGGTTGACGGACACTCTCACCACATTGAAGCCGTTGTCAAGCCATCTGCGGATATCCTGACAAACGTGGTCGAGCATATACAGGTCGAGCTTACAGATATCGCTGGTCTCCTCCAGAACGGGGATGAAGTCCTTTGGCGGAACGATATTGCCGTTTTTGAACCAGCGGCAAAGTGCCTCCGCACCGCAGAGCTTTCCCGTATTGATATCGACCTTCGGCTGGTAGAATACGTGGAATTCCTCGTTCCTGACGGCATCGGGGAAAAGCTGCTGTACACGCATACTCTTTTTCTTCTGATTGTCAAGCTCCTCGTTATGGCAGACTATATGCTCCTTTCCGCCGCTCTGTGCGAACTGGAAGGCTGTGATTATCCTCTCCATGATATCGCCCTGTGTGCGGAGGACTGCATCCCCGGGGATACAAAAATAGCCTGCGCTGGTGCTGATATTGGTACATTCGCCCTCGTCGCTGTAGACCACATTAGCCTCGGTGAGATAGGGGAGGAGCTTTTCCAGCCTGTCCTGACTGCATATAGCCACGAAATTATCGCCCCCGAGACGGAAAACCTCTCCGCTGTCTCCGACGATATTTTTCACGGAATTATAGTGGCTGCGGATGGCATAGTCGCCTGCGTTCCTGCCGATCTCCTGATTCACAAGGGAGAAGTGGCGGAGATTATAGCGTATAGCCGCCTTGCCACGGTAGGTCTGCTTAATGAGCATTTTGTTAAGGTAATTGCTTAAACTTCTGAGGTTAGGGTAGCCGTTGTCGTCGAAATAAGCCAGATTATAGACGATATCACGCAGTCTCCTGTGGCTGAGGAAGCTGAGGGTAGTGCGGATGGTAAGCTCTACCTTTTGCCTTTCCTCGGGAGTAAGCGGAGGTTCGTCGGGGGACATGAAAACTGTCATGGTGACTATGGACATAACGCTTGAAACCATGCGGATGGTCATAACGGGCTTGCCCTCTATTCCGAGGTCGTAGCAGCACAGCACCTCACCGATACCTGCTTTTTCCTCCTGCGGATTGCGGAAAACATGGGTCACGCCTTTGGAAAGGCGGAGCATAGAGGAAATTTCGATAAGCAGTGATTCAATATGTGGTTTGTCAACATTGTCATAGTCTGTCATAGCAGTTACAAGCTGTTCGAGCAGCTTATAAAAGCGCATATCCTTTTCGTTGTTCAGCTCCATGTACTCACCTCGGAATCCTTATTCATGCGGTTAGTGCGAATTACTTACATTATAACAAATTTTAAATTTTATTGTCAAGAGTTTTAGAGAAAAATGTGTAATTCCTACAAAAATGCTTTCCCGAAATAATGCACAATCCCCAACTCTTTTTTGTAATTGAGAATTGAGGATTGAGAATTGAGAATTGAGAATGGCGGTGTCCACTTCGTGGACGGATAAAAATATTTTAATATGTGAGCGCAGCGAACACATTCATTCTCAATTCTCAATTCTCCATTCTCAATTTTTAACCTCCCAATTCTCAATTTTATACCGTGAGTAGTTGTTTTGATAAATTTCGGGCGGATTTTTTGTTCAAATCGGATAGCGTGTACAAGAAATGACGGGAAATTTTGTATAGAATATTGCTGTTCATTTGCCAAATTAATAGTTATTTCATTGACAGTTGGCTCGGGATATGGTATAATATAATAAATATATATGAAATGAAGGTGGATAAAGTGGCAGATAAAGAGATACAGACCACCGTCGGCGGACTTCGTGCCGTCGAGATGCAGTACCGCACCATAAGAGAAATATCAAGCGGACGTACTGCTTTCTATCAGTCCCGGACACGGCTCAACTCCCCTAAGCTGGGCGTGCTGACACCTGACAAATACCGTGACGTTTGCGAAATGACCAACCAATCCTCACGGCTGTTCGAGCTGGAGCTTATTCAGGCGCTGGATGCCTGCAATACCTTCACCGAGCGTGAGCTGAACTTCAACTGGCTGTCCCTGTATATGCCTGTGCGCTGTCTGAAAGAAAAGCGTACAGTCAAAATGATAAACGAACAGTGCGCCAGGAGAGAAGTGCCGACCAGCAGGATATGCTTCGAGCTGGCGGAAAATCTGCTTGAGGAGACCGACGGCGAGGCTTCGGATACCATCAATAAAATGAGGAATCTGGGCTATCACTTCATGCTCACCGACTTCGGAGAAAGCTCATGCCCCATGATGAGGCTCTCGGACTTTTCCGTGGACTATGTTATGCTCTCTCCCGAGGTGTCGAACTATATCGGCAGAGGCGAGCGCTCGGATAATGCTGTGAAGTCCATCATATCATTCGTCAACGAATTAGGCTCTGAACCGATGGCGGACGGTGTGATGAACAGCAGACAGGCGGAAACGCTGTACAGCTTTGAATGTTCGTACTGTGCAGGGGATCTGGCAGGAAAATTCATGACGGAAAGATACGTCAGAGGAAAAAAAGAAGATAAATAGACTTTTTCGGAAGTCAGATAATTGCAAAATGAGAATGGAGAGTTCACTGTGGATGAAAAGATAATTGATGTCCTTGAACTCAGACGTACTGCGAAAGAGGTAAAGCGCCATGTCATCCTTATGAGGATACTGGCTCTGCTTGTGGTCATACTCATTCTTATAGTTGCCATAGCTTACGCAATATCATATTTCTATGACAAGTTCGGCAGCTTCACCGTAAAGATCAATAAATACGACATGATACAGCAGGGACTTGCCCTCTCGGAAACTCCCGAATACAGCAGGGCTGAGGCAGTCCTCAATGCGGATATCGTGTACGATATGACCAATATAAGCGGTGAGGATCTTCCCGATAATATCGATATGATAAACGGAAGCCACAACGGCGACAGCTTTATCGCCTATACATTCTATCTTATAAATGCAGGCGATGATACCATCAGCTATGAGGGCGAGATGACCATTGAGAACGTCACCCAAAATGTTGACGAAGCCGTCCGTGTGGCGGTCTACAAGAACGGCGAAAAGACCGTTTACGGCAAGACCAAGTCCAACGGCGGCGGTATGGAAAGCGACTGCGACAGCGAGTTCCTTTCCTCAACTGTGGTGATGCGTACCTCCGAAGAGGGATTTGAGCCAAAGGCAAAAGACAAGTATACCGTTGTGATATGGCTGGAGGGCAATGACCCCGACTGCATTGACGATATCATAGGCGGTACTCTGAAACTCGGAATGAATTTCAAGATCATTGAATCAACTTAAAAGGAGTAAATTTAATATGAAAAAGGCAGTAAGGATAGTTGTTAACGTGATAGCATGGATCGTACTTATTTTAGCATTCCTGCTCACACTTATCGTATTCTCGTCGGGCAGGAACAACGGTGTTGCCAATCTTATGGGATTCATCCCTCTTACCGTAGAATCAGACTCCATGAAGCCCACATTCAGCAAGGATGACCTTATCATCTGCAAGGAAGTGGATGATATCAATTCGCTGAAAGAGGACGATGTTATCACTTTCTGGACTATCATCGACGGCAAAAAGGTCAAGAATACCCATAGGATCGTGGGTATAAACGAAGCCGAGAATACAAAGAGTTTTGTTACACGAGGCGACAACAATCAGGCCGATGATACACTGCCTGCTTATGCAGGGGATATAATAGGCAAGTGGACTGAGTTCAAGCTGACGGGCATAGGCAAGTTTTTCAGCTTCCTCCGCACAAAGACAGGCTTCTTTGTGTGCATACTCATCCCGATGGCTATATTCTTCCTGTTCGAGCTTTACAAGTTCATAGTTGTACTCATCGAAGCTAAGCGCCCCGTTACAGCAGGTGCGGACTTCGACGAGGAGGAGATCAAGCGCCGTGCTGTTGAGGAATACCTCGCAAGCCAGAAGGAAGCTGCCGATAAAGCTGCAAAGGAAGCTAAGGATGCAGCGGAGAAGTCCACAAAGGAGCTGGCTGAGACCGCCGAGGCTGTTTCCGAAGCCGCAAAGGATGCAGAGGAGCTTGCTGAATACTCAGGAAAGCGCTCCAATGACGAGAACAAGGAGGCTATAGAAAAGCTGAAAGAAGAAGCAAAGCCTGTAGCCGACAAAATAGCCGATGAAGCAGAGGCTGCAAAGGAAAAGGCAGAGGAAGCTGTAGAAAAGGCTGAGGAAAAGATAGAAGAAGCAATAGAAGAAGTAAAGGAAAAAGCAGAAGAAGCTGCCGAAACAGTTGATGAAGCGGCTGAAAAAGCCGAGTGATCCTCTGTTTGGCGGACGTATCAGGTCCGATAGATAGGTGGGTTAGATCATGAATGGATTTCTAAAATGGTTTTTTGCATTCATCTCTGAAATGCTCAAAGGCTATGCCAGTATAGTCAGCGGCTTTGGCAAGGGCTTGAAGCAGATTTTCAACGTAAAAAATTATATCAATATATTCAAGGAGTACTCAGGGGACTACAGCGCTGTAAGCTGGGTGCTGTCCGTTATCGCCATAATCATTGTCATTGCTATCTATGTGCTCATTCTTGTAATGATAATCATGGCTGTCAGGAAGTACATCCGTTTCCGCCATTCCATCGTCAGCAACGAGGATCTGCTGGAGGAAATAAGCGAGTTACAGCGCAAGGTCATGAAAATGGCTAAGGAAAAGGACGAGATCATGGCTATGAAGGTCTCCCAGATGGGACTTCCCGCAGGTGCTGCGGGAGCGGCAGGGCTTTCCCTTGCGGACGGCGCTGCATTGGCTATGAACGGCGAAGAAGGCGGCGAGGGTGCCGAGGCTCAGCCTGCTGTGGCAGAGAGCGGCGTTATCCAGACCAACGACTTCCGTTTCTCTAAGCTCATCGAGGTGGACAACTTCTACAAGACCTACGAGCCGCCGCAGTATGAGGACGATATCACCCTTACCGACCTTGTTGACAGGTTCAGGAATTTCGCCTGCTCACGCATGAAGCTCTACTATGAGCCGAAAACTATAAGACTTTTCCTTGCAGGTATGGCTTCAACCAAGCTCATTATCCTACAGGGTATCTCAGGTACAGGTAAGACCTCTCTCCCGTACTCATTCGGTAAGTTCCTGCAAGTTGATACAACTATCGCTTCGGTACAGCCCTCGTGGCGTGACCGTACCGAGCTTTTCGGATACTTCAACGAATTTACCAAGAACTTCAACGAGACAGAAGTTCTCAGACGTATCTATTCGTCAAACTACAACAATGACGTAAACCTCATACTCCTCGACGAAATGAATATCGCCCGTGTCGAGTATTACTTCGCAGAAATGCTGTCTATCCTCGAAATGCCTAATGCTGACGAGTGGGAGCTGGATATCGTGCCCAATGGATGGAGCACCGACCCTGTGAAGCTGGACACGGGCAAGATCGTCATTCCGCAGAATATCTGGTACATCGGTACAGCGAACAACGATGACTCTACGTTCGCTATTTCCGATAAGGTATACGACCGTGCTCAGCCTATCAATCTGGACGCAAAGGGCGTTGCTTTCGATGCGCCCGATACTCCGCCTATGAACTTAGGCTTCAGCCACCTTGATCAGCTTTTTAAGGAAGCATTCGACAAGTACCCCATATCTCAGGAAAATCTCAAGAAGATACAGCAGCTTGACCTGTGGGTAATTGAGAAGCTGAGAGTTGCTTTCGGTAACCGTATCCTCAAGCAGATGAACTTGTTCGTGCCTGTATACGTTGCCTGCGGCGGCGATGAGCTGGACGGCATAGACTACGTGCTCGCCACCAAGATATTCAGAAAATTTGAGTCACTCAATCTGGCTATGCTCCGTGAGGAGCTCCGTGAGCTCTGCCAGTACATAACCAAGACTTTCGGTAAAAATAAAATGAACGAATCGATAGCTTACCTTGAAAGACTCCAGAAGCTGTTCTGATTCGGATAAAGCGCAGGTGAGAAGCAAGTGAACGAAGCATACGAAAAATGGTATCGGGAATTTTCCGAGCTTACAGAGACATTTGACGATGATGAGCTTTACAGTGCACTTGATTCTCTCATAGGCGCAAGCAAGAATACTTTCGCTTTCAACAAGAAGATAATGGAGAAAGCGATAGACGTTTCATGGGTAGAGGCTATCGAGAACGGTCTTATCCATGTGGACAATTTCCTCCGCCAGCCAAGACGTACTATCGAGGACGTGGAGGAGGTAGTTCCCATTGCGCTTTCAAAGAAGATAACGGTCGAGTCGGTGAAGCACCTCGCTCAGCATACCGACCTGATACAGAGCATCGACAAGAAAACAGGCAGGATAACTCCCTCAAAGATACTCAACGTCCACAAGGAGGAGAGCCTGCTGACCTATGAGAACAAGTTTGTCAATACCCTTGTTGACAGGCTGTATATCTTCATAAATACCCGTTATGAGAAGCTGGCGCAGGTGGCTAAGGATGAGGAGGTATTCTCCCTCGGCTATGATACTGTGCTGGACGACGGCAAGGGCGGCAAAATGAAAGTTGACGTCAGGATCGAGACTATCGACAGCCTTGATTCCTACGACGCCAACGGCTTTACGGTGTGGCAGAGAGTTGAAAAGCTGAAAAAAGCCATCGAGGGCTACAAAGGCTCGGAGCTTTGCCAGACACTGGGAAGCACCTACATCCGTCCCCCCGTTATGCGTACCAATGCTATCATGAAAAATGTAGATCTCAAAGCCTGCCTGACACTCTGGCAGTACATTGAGAGCTACGACAAGGTGGGTTATGAGATAAATGTGCAGAATACCGCTGTACAGCCCGAAAAAGACTATATCAACGATTTTTACAAGCTGGTTGCGCTGAATCTTCTGCTGTTCCGCTCCTATATGAACAATGACAATGCGGAAAAGCTGAAAGAGCTGAAAGCGCAGAAGTCCAAGCCTATGGCACCTAAGATAGTCAAGAAATTTGACAAGGAGCTGGCGGCGGACTACAGCGTTACTGCCGAAGCGGTGGCAGGATATATCGCCTCCGATGCGGATTTCAAGCTGGAAAAGAAGCTGCCCCCCGACCTTTCCCTCATGTTCGAGCAGATAACCGAGGTCATCAATATCGAGAGCGCCTACATCGCCGAACTGGAGAAAAAGCGTGCCGAGGAAGCTAAGATACGTGCCGAGGAAGAAGAACGTCTGCGTGAGCAGCAGCGTATCGAGGAGGCTCGCAGAGCAGAGCTTGAACGTATCCGCATAGAAAAGGAAGAAGAAGAACGCCGTGTTCAGGAAATGCTGGAGCAGAAGCGTGCCGAACAGGAGGCTGAGGAACGTGAGCGTGAGAGACTGGAGCAGGAGAGACTTGCCCGTCTTGAGGAAATTCGCAGGCGTGAGGAAGAAGAACGTCAGCGTCAGGAGGAGGAACGCCTCAAACGTGAGGAAGAGGAGCGCATAGAAGCCGAGCGGCAGCGTATCGAGCAGAGCAAGGAAATGGCTCGTGCCGAGCTTGGTGAAGCCGAGGGTATGGACGAGGAAGCGCTCAACAATGCTCCCGACGAGGAAGAACTGGAAAAACAGGCATACGAAGAAGTCACCGAGGAGGAGATCGCAGAAGCAAAGGCTGCTATGGAAGAAGCCTCCGAGGAAGAAAGTATCGAAGACCCACGTGCTGTTGCTGCACGCATGAAGCTGGAGCAGCAGAAGCGTGAAAAGGAAAGAGCCGAGACAGAGCGTGCACAGCGTCTTAAAGCCGAAAGACAGCATTTCGAGAGCAAGACGTTCAGGGAGATATACCGTGAATATTCATGGAATCCCATCTATGTGCTCATGAGGCTCATAAGGCATATCCTTGCCGTTGTATTCGGAGTTATCCCCGAGGATACGGACAATCCGCTGTACAAGCAGCTCCTTGCCGATAAAAAGGCAAAGCAGGCTCAGAAGGATGCAGAGGATCAGGCAAGAAAGGATATGGAGGTATACTACCGCAAGTACGGTCACAGCCTGAAATACGACTTTATGCGCTTTGTCAGCGATATGAAGTTCAAGCGCAAGAAGCGGCTGGAGCAGAAGAACAAGCCGAAACCTGCCTATACTCCGCCTGTACGCACTCCCGAGGAACAGCGTGAGATAGACATCGAGATGAAGCGCCTGTACAGAGAGTACCACGTAAATGCCATCAGCAGGGTCATCCGTGCTGTTGAGACAAGAAAGCGTGAGAAACAGGAATTTGCAGAAGCGCTCAGGCAGAACGAGGAACACGCAAAGGCAGCAGCAGGCGTTCAGACCGAGGAAACTGAGGAAAATACCACAAAGATATCCAACATCATCGTGAGCATTATCCTCATCATATCCGTTATTTTCACAGCCTATGTAATGATAAATTCCGCAAGAGGAAAGGCTGTACGGGTATTCGGCAAGAGCGTGCTCAAGGTGGTTACGGGAAGCATGGAGCCGTCCATCCATGTGGGCGACTATATAATAGTAGAAAAGACTGATACGGATACCCTTGAAGCAGGGGATATCATATCATTCTATTCCGAGCAGAGCGATATAAACGGTCTGCTGGTAACACACAGGATCGCCGAAGTTGAGCCCGACGGCAGCTTTGTCACAAAGGGCGACGCTAACCCTGTGACGGACAGCGTAACGGTGCGCCCCGAGCGTATCGTGGGCAAATACACGGGCAAGGCGAGATTCTTCATCTGGGTCAGCACCTTTGCCAATATCAGGAAGATACTCCTGCTGGCGGTGATGATAACAATGACGGTCATTGCCATGTATGAGGCGAAAACTGTAATGAATATCGGCAAAAAAGCGGTGGAGGAAAAGGCTGCCGAGGCTGAAAAGCAGCGTGAAGCGGCTATCCGTGAGGCTATCGAAGCCGAAAAGCGCCGTCTGGAGGAAATAGGCTATAAAGCAGAGGACGAGGTGAATACTGTTGAATCAGGAGAAACTGATGAAAGGGAGAATGATTAGAGCGATCATCCTCTTTGTAATAACATTTATCGCACTTCTGGTATTCATCGCACTTTACATCGATGAAACAAAACGTGTGCAGGAGACCTATCGCAGACAGTACCACACCAATCTGGACAAGGTCAGCGAGGATATACTCTCCTACACCGACGGCGAGGGCGACTTTGACCTGCGGTATATACGTATCGTCAGCGACATGAGCGCCGCCAATGCCTTTGCTTTTCTGCTGGAAATGCCCGAGGAGCAGAAGCGGACTGTCAACGAAATGACCACCTGTCTTATGAAATATCCTGAGCAGATGAGGGAAAAGCTAAAGGAACTTGACGAAGCGGTCAAGGACATCAATGCGGAGCTTGACAAGGGCTACGAGGAGGGCGCTGCATTGGTGGCTTCCGTCGATAAAAAGGGGCACTGATCCCGTAAGGAGGAAAGAACATGGGCGAAAAACGACGTCTTAAAAAGGAAATAAAGCTGTGTATGACCACTATAAAGGAGATCGAGAGAAAGCGTTCACGTTCGCAGTCTGCGCTGGTACAGGCTATCCTGCTTCAGGAACAGCCCGACGAAACGGACGTTGAGTGGTTCAATAAGTACACAGGCGAGATAACAGCCTGCCGTAACCATATGATCGAGCTGCAAAAGAAGCTGAATTCATTGAAGTAGCTCGGAATATCCGAAGGACTGTTAGCGGGGCGATGTAGGCATCGCCCCCTACTTTTGATAGAATGAATATCCGAAAGCAATTCGCTTTCGGATGTTTTTATGTAAGCATAATGTAAACCAATACAACTTGTATACTTGCTGTAAAAATATTTCCGGTTCAATACAGGAAATGTCACAAATTATACCTCTTGTTATTGTTTATAGATACGAATTTGTCTGTTGTGTATTGACATTTGAACAATTTCAGGTTATAATTTAAGCATACTAAATAATGCTTACAACAGAAAAACAGGGCTTGAAAACAGGCTCGTTTTATATGCGATAACATATATAAATTTTATATATCGCTTCTTGTTAACGAAATATTAACAAGCAATGTTTATAGATGAATAGCGATATATACATAAATCTTTCTGTTGAGGCAACTCTGATACGGGAATTAGTCAACATGATAGCTACTATAAGTTAAAAATATATGGGAAAGAAAACATGATTCCTGTCCTCTCCGTAATTGGGGGAGAGGTCAGGGAGAATACCGCAAGGCGAAATAATTTTCCGAATACTGTGCACCTTGCGGTATTCTCCGTGACTTCCCGAACTTAAAACCGACTGATCCAATTTTTCAAAACTTCCATCCACGGGCGAAAAAAGGAGTGATGATCGTGCAGGAGGCTAAGAAAAGGTCAAATATATTAATCGTGATACTTGTGTGTACATTGTCGCTCCTTTGCTTGTCCGTAAAATGGAAGGTAAATGCAGATGAGAACGAAAAAAGCATTACTCTCACCTGCGTAAGAGGCGATGATATTATCGAGGGAATGAGATGGAGGCTGTATCGTGTCGGAGAACGGCAGGGCGGCGATTTTGTGCTTACAGGCGATTTTTCGGCGTATCCCGTTGACTTGAAGGATATGTCCGTGGAGAACGTCATGGCTGCGGCTCAGACCCTGACAAGCTACGCCGTTGCTGACCATATACCCGTATTAGCTGAGGGCTACACCGATGCTGACGGAAAACTGACCTTCGGAAGCCTTGATACGGGACTTTATATGGCAGTGGGCACGAAAATGACCATCGGTGCGTACACCTATGAGCCGTCACCGCTTCTTCTGGAGGTAACGAGCGGAAATGCCGAGTTCAATTTCGACGCTTATCCGAAGATAGTCCGTGCGACCCTCGCAAGTGTCGCCACATCCCACACCGTAAAAAAGGTATGGCTGGACTACGACGACCTGTTTGAAGCTCGTCCCGTGTACGTTACGGTCGATCTTTTCAGAAATGATGAGCTTTATGACACAGTTACCCTCAACGAGGAAAACAACTGGGAGTACAAGTGGCTCGACCTCGACGCACATTATGAGTGGAGAGTGGTCGAAAGGCAGATACCTGTTGACTATGAGCTGAGAATAGAGTATAATGAAACTCAGTACCTGATACGCAACAGGCATAAGATAATCACCGACTGGGGCGAGGTCACGAGGACTACCACACTTCCGCCGACTGTGACGGGAACCGGCGTAACAACGTCCTACACAACGACAGCTTCGCAGACGGAGAGCACCTCTCAGCCGACCACCACAAGCAATGATGTGGGCGGAGGACAGATAACCGAGTCCACGGCGAGCACAACTGCCATTGCTACAAATGCCGAAACTACTACCACTACCGCACCTGTTCAGACCACAACCGTGCAGACAGGCGGCGGAAAGGGCAAGCTGCCGCAGACGGGACAGCTCTGGTGGCCTGTATTCCCATTGGGACTGGGCGGAACGCTCATGCTGTTCACAGGTGCTGCAATAAAGCCTAAGAAGGATGAAAATGAAGAACAAGATACGTAAAATTTTTATCATAACAGGAACAATGCTGATACTCTCAGCATTGTTTCTTTGCGTCTATAACCTCAGACAGAGCAACAAAGCCTTTGAGCAGTCGCAGGAGGTGCTGACGGAGCTGAAAGAGCTTATCCCCGAGCCTGTGACGGAGGCGGCGGATGAGGAAGTTCCAACAGATGCGCCGTATTCCGAGGATTTTGTCAATCCTGCGGACGACCTTTTTGCGCCCTATGAGGAGCAAGAGGAGGAGGAAGAAGCTCCGCAGCCGCCTGCGCCTGTTGAGTTGGACGGCAGCTATTACTGTGGCTACATTACTTTGCCTGCGCTGGGACTGGAGCTTCCTGTGGTCGATGGCTGGAGCTACGAGGCACTGAGGTACTCGCCTTGCCGTTACAGCGGAAATGCCGAGGAGAAAAATATGATAGTCGCTGCCCACAACTACAATAATCACTTCGGCAGAATAGGCAGTCTCAATACGGGGGATGAGGTGATTTTTACCGATACCGCTGGGGTTCAGCACTTTTATGAGGTGGATTATACCCAATATGTGGACGGCTACGATGTGGACGGTATGTTCAGCGGTCAGGACGAGGAGTGGGATCTGACCATATTCACCTGCACACTCAGCGGTCAGAGCAGAGTTACTGTCAGGTGTGTTGCCCGATAAGCGGCAGAAAATGGCAGAGAAATTTCAGGAAATGATTTGTGCAAATTGACGGCGCATCTCTTTGTGAGATGTGCTGTTTTTTTGACTTCTTGTTATGAAATGATAACCTTATACTTAATGTAATAGTACACCTTCGGCGAAATGTATAGAAAAAGTGCATAAAAATGTCGAATCAGCGACGGCGAGTCGGGGGCGGCTGTGAAAAAATACATTTTTTTACCAGAGCGGCTATTGACAAAGATATTACAATATGTTATAATGTGTATATGATAGAACATAATATGCAATATGGAACTGCATATCACGGCTGACGGCGGCAAATGTTCGGAATTGGCGGAAATGTTACGGAAAATAAATGTATTGTGCAAGGTGCACATACACGTTTGCCCATCGGAGAAGTCGAATATGAACTATCTGTTTTATGCTCGGATAATTATACATGATGTAAATGCAAAGCAAAGCAGAATCTGCCAAAATTACAGGAAATTTGATGTATATTAAAGCTCTGATTGTTACAGGTGCACAAAAATATGACCTCATAAATTTTCTATAATTATTTGCTTTACAAAAAGTGACGGATATGGTATAATGTTAATAGAGAAGAAGCGCTTGGTTGACGAGGCTTCTCCTTTATTAATTATTCTGAGCATAAATGCGTGACTGCCAAAAACGGCAGTATCACGCTGAAAAAGGGGTGTTGCCGTAAGGTGGAAAATAATATAAATGAAAATATCGGCGTGACGGAGAGCAAGGGGTACAAGGTGTTTTCGGTCGTGAGAACGATCTTTGTGTATCTTCTGGCTCTGCTGATAATCATTGCGGCAATGCTTTTTGCGGCAGACAAAAGCCCGAATAAGTCCATGTTCGGCTACCGCTACTATACCGTTCTCACCGATTCGATGGTGCCTGAGTTCTACAGCGGCGATATGGTGTTCGTGAAGCTGTCAAATGCCGACAGCATAAACACAGGGGACGTCATCACTTTCAACCCGTCAAGCGGAAGCGATGCCTACCTTACCCACCGTGTCACCGAGAAGATCGACGACTATCAGGGGAGTGGCGTGACTTGTTTCAGAACAAAGGGTGACGCTAACGATTCGGAGGACTCCTTCCTCATCGACGAGGAGCGTGTCATTGGAAAGGTACAGTTCCATGTGCCGAAAATGGGTATAATTGTAAGATTTGTGCAGCTTAGATGGTATTTTATCGTCCCTCTTATAGTGCTGTTGATAATATTCTTCAAGCTGATGAAATACTACTTCACTTTGCACGGAGAAAACAGCGGCGGAGAGCCTGCTGAAACAAATGAAAAATTACGGATGGAGGAATGATCATGACTAACAATAATAAAAAGAAATCATCGAAAGAAAAGAGAGTCCTTATCGGTGCACTCTGTGTAGCCGCTGTTATGGTCGCAGGTTCGACATTTGCGTGGTTTACCAGTAAGGATGAGGTTACTAACCGGTTGACGGCTACTGCTGATTACGGTGTTAGCATTGTCGAGGACTTTACACCGCCTGAGGATTGGGTACCGGGACAGACAATTAACAAGGATGTATCGGCAGTTAATACTGGTAATGTAGAGGCGTTTGTACGTCTCGGACTGTTGCATGATGCCAAATTGACTGTTAAGGGAACAGGAGTTGCTATTCCTGCTAACACTGCTGCCGCTAATAGCGCAACAAAAACTACTTGGGTTGAACTGAAAAAGAATGCGAATACTGAAACAAATACTCCTTCTGGTGGAAATGATGTAGATGATAACGCAAATGAAGTATCTCTTCTTCAGGCAGGCGGTACTTTAGTCGTAGCTGCCGGCAATGTTGTTACTCCGTCTGATGAGTGGAATGAGCGTTCGGGCGATGACTCAACTTTACCGGATTATTCTGGTGCAGGTCAGTATAAGCCGTCAAAAACAGGTCTGTACATCTTTAAGCGTACTGTGTATGAGGGCACTGATGGTGCTACAACGAAGTACTCTGGTTACTACTATATTGCAAGTGGTACGGATGGTGCTGATGATGCAACCGACAAAAAAGGAACTGGAACCTATTATGGGTTGGAGACTGAACCAGGTACAGTTTATATTGCAAATATTGCATCTGATGCCATTGTGGAGGATGCTAACGGTGTAGTTACTCTCAAGACGACAGATGCTTTGAATAACATTAAGCTCGCTACAACAAAAGAAGTTACGATTGCAAACAACGCTGATTCACCTGCCTTTACGATTGCGTGGATGAAAGATAATACAACTGCAGCTGCTGCTGATAAGTCAGATACAACTATTATCCGTCTGACTTATGCTGGCGATATCACCGCTGGTGACAATGCAGCCATTGATGATGTTGTCATTGACATTAATCTTGCAAGCGGTTGGGCTTCTAACTGGACATATAAAGCTGCAACAAGCAGCAAGGTCAATGCAAAAAATGATGTTGGCTACTTCTTCTATAATAAACTCTTGGCTCCGGGTAAAACAACAGAGAAACTTGTTGACAGTGTGACTTTGAATAGCGCTGTAACGCAGGAAGCATATAAGGATCTGGTATATGATCTGACTGTTGTTCTTGACAGCATCCAGGTAACACCTGATGAAGCTAAGACTGATACAAGCTATGTTGTTGGTGTCAATAGCGAAAACTGGGGTGCTACTGCATCGAAGAGCGGAGATACCATTAGTTGGACTTAATTCTAACACCTAATCTCAAAGCCAAATAATTAAGTAAAGGAAAGGAGGCTGGCTTGATGCGTGCAAAGAAATTATTTGCGGCTATGGCAGGCAGCCTCCTCCTTATTCTTTCAAGCAACAGCCCTGCGGCTTTTGCGGAGGTCGCTTTGCCCGAGGGCGCAGTAAAGGGACTTCCGGAGAGGCT
>JAFVBU010000003.1 GCA_017479805.1 Ruminococcus sp. | reverse complement strand
ATGGTGCAGAACAGGCAAGGTATAACGATTTCTGCTCCCGAAGAGATTGCATTCATCAACGGATGGATCGATAAAGCAGGACTGCTGAAAAGTGCAGAAGCGTATGGGAAAAGTCCGTATGGTCAGCATTTGAAGGCTGTGGCTGAGGGCAGAGTGAAGTATTAAAAAAACGATTCTCACATACATCATCCGAATCGCTATTCTAAGCCCAACCCCAACCAAGTTTAAATCGACTCCCCACACGGCGGCATAGATGGGGGATGCACCTCTGCCGAGGGCATACCCGAAAAGGGGATAAACCTCGGTATACTGCTGAAACTGCGTGATATCCTGACGGTCAGCGGATTTGACGTCAAGGTCACGAGGGACAGCGATATATCCATCCATGACAAGGGTGTTGAGGGCATAGCGGCGCAGAAAAGCTCGGACATGGACAACAGGCTGGAGATGTTCAATAGCGAGAAAAATGCCGTGTGCATATCCATCCACCAGAACCAGTTTACCGACCCTGTGTACAAGGGAGCGCAGATGTTCTATTCCGACGAGCAGAGGGGGAGCGAACGGCTTGCAAGGTCGCTCCAGAGCCGCTTTTCCGCTCTTTTGCAGCCTGACAACGACCGTGAGATAAAGGAGTGCGGAAAGGAACTGTTCCTGTGCTATTACAGCAAAAATCCCACTGTTATGGCGGAGTGCGGCTTTTTGTCCAATCCCGAGGAAGCGGCACTGCTGAACACTGAGGAGTACCAGACCAAAACAGCACTGACTATATTTGCAGGACTGAGCGATTATCTTGCGGAGGGGAAGTCTTAAAAGTTGTATTGTGTATATATACGAAAAAAGTGCAGAATATCGGTATCAGCTTGACAAGTGCGGTCGGCTGTAGTAGAATTAGTATATACAACTTACCGATACTACAGAAAATAGGAGTGCATTATGTTAGAGGAACTGAAAAAAGAGGTCTGCAATGCCAATCTTGAGCTGGTCAGGAGAGGTGTGGTCATATACACATGGGGCAATGTCAGCGGTATCGACCGTGAAAAGGGCATAGTCATCATCAAGCCTTCGGGAGTTGACTACAGCAGTATGTCTCCCGAGGATATGGTCGCTGTTGACCTTGAAACAGGAAAGACCGTTGAGGGCAAGTGGAATCCCTCATCTGACACAAAGACTCATCTTGAAATATACAGGAATTTCCCCGATGCAGGCGGAGTTACCCATACTCATTCCATCAATGCCATCGCATTCGCACAGGCAGGAATGGATATCCCTGCGCTGGGAACTACTCATGCTGACTATTTCTACGGCGGTATCCCGTGTACAAGGGCGCTGACCGAGGATGAAGTAAAGAGCGATTATGAGCTCAGCACAGGCAAGGTGATAGTTGAGACTATCAGGGAGCGCAATATCGAGCCTCTGGCAGTTCCCGGGGTAGTGGTAAGGAACCACGGTCCGTTCACATGGGGAAAGAATGCAGATGCGTCGGTCTATCATGCGGTAGTGATGGAGAATGTGGCAGAAATGGCGCTGAAAACACTGCTCCTGAACCCGAATGCAGAAATGGCACAGTACATCCTCGACAAGCACTACATGAGGAAACACGGTCCGAATGCATACTACGGACAGAAAAGCGGCACATAAGGAAAATATCGGAAACTATGCGGAAATAACAAAAAATCCTTGACATTCATAATAAAATATTCTATAATATATACATAAAATGATGCGCTATGGCATTACAGTAAAGGATGGGATGGTATATGAGCCGTAAAGAAAGGTATTCAGAGCGGAAAATGCTCAGAGATTCGCTGCCCCTTTTGGGTGCGATATTCCTTGCTATCGCTTCTGTAGCGTATATCCTTTTCAAGAACTGGAGCAACAAGCTCTATATCGAAAGATGGAAGGATTACGAGGACTGCGGTATCTGATTTTTATTCAAATTTATTACAGACCTGTTTTTCGGGTCTGTTTTTTTGTTGTCAGGACTCGGAAAATTGAGAATTGCGGTTTCTTCTTTGGGGACGGATCTGAAATATAGTTGTGAATTACAAAATTATTTTGATTTGTGAGCGAAGCGAACACATTCATTCTCAATTCTACATTCTCAATTTCTGACACCTGACACCTAAAAAATGTAACGAATCGCAAACTCATGCAACTAATATATGAACGTTCAGAAAGGGGGCGGCGGAATGTCTGAGGAGATGAAGAAATATTACGAAGAATACGGGCGGAAGGTCTTTCTTTACCTGATGA
This sequence comes from Ruminococcus sp., assembly GCA_017479805.1. Taxonomy (GTDB): domain Bacteria; phylum Bacillota; class Clostridia; order Oscillospirales; family Ruminococcaceae; genus Ruminococcus. Next base: position 2,119 of record JAFVBU010000003.1, on the reverse strand, counting down.
CGCTCTGCTCCGACCCCGATACTGCTGAGGAGCTGACGCAGGAAACCTTTTATCAGGCGATAAAGAATGTGGGGAAGTACAAGGGCGAAAGCTCGGTGTATACATGGCTTTGCGGCATTGCCAAAAAGGTATGGCTCAATGAGGCAAGGCGGCGGAAGTATCATCCCGTTGCCGAGCCTGACCCAACAGCCGAGGACTTATCCATGCGCCCTGATGAGACAGCGGAGCGGAATGACGAGAAAATGCGGCTTCTGCGCCGTCTGCATGAGCTTCCCGAGAACGAAAAGGAAATAGTTCTCCTGCGTGCGACAGGGGAGCTGAGCTTTCGGGAAATAGGTGAGCTTTTCGGCAAAACAGAGAACTGGGCACGTGTCACATTCTACCGCACCAAAAAGAAGCTGAGAGAGGAGGAAAAATGATGAAATGCACAATAATACAAGACCTTCTGCCCCTTTACTGCGACGGGCTCACATCGTCCGACAGCAACGAGGAAATAGAAAAACACTTGCAGGACTGCGAAAAATGCAGGGAGGTGTATGATACTATGACAGCAAAAGAAATGAAGATAGATATGCCCGAAAGGGACGTAAGACCGCTGAAAACAGTGAAAAAGAGAAACATTGCAAAAATAATAGCCGCCGTTATAGGGACTGCCGCTGTGCTGGTCGGAGCGTTCGTGCTCCTGTTCTGGGGAGTTATCCCCATTACCTCGGACAGAGTGCATTACACCGTTGAGGCTTACGAATGGGAAAGAGAAAATCATTATTCCAATGCAGATTCACCCGATGAATGGGAAAGTGCTGAGCAATGGACAGAAACAGAAACTGTACAGAACCTGTGGCTGAAATTCGATACCGACGCAAACTGCTGCCGCTTCGTCACAAAGCCCGAGTACATCTACAACGACGACGGAAGCATTACCGTTCACGATCACATTTACATCTATCCGCATATAAAGCTCCCCTTCGATAAGAGGGGAAAAAATCCCGATCAGTTCAGTTTTGGCTGTGACGTCCACGAAGGCGAGACCCTGACCGTCCATTACCGTGACAGGGAAGAAGTTATTGACGTTTATCAGCTTTACCTTGAGAGCGTTTCTTAGGTATCAGGTGTCAGGGACGATGCCTACATCGCCCGTGCCTTACAAATAAAATACCGTGAACCTGAGTAGGGGCGCACATTGTGCGCCCTTTTTGTTGCAATGCAAATATGAATAGAATATTTGTAGGGGCGCTTTCCGAGCGCCCGTCAACTTCACATATAACTTGCCGTGTAGGGGCGCCCATTGTGCGCCCTTGCTTTGTTTAATGAGAGTGGCGGTTACGATTGTAGGGGAGTCCGCCCTCGGGTTCCCGTCGTTTGTCGTATTGTAACCCTCGGGAGGGCGAGGGCGTCCCTACAAAATTGATTCTGCAAATTTCATCGTGACCAACGGGCGGATAATATCCGCCCCTACAAATTGTAACCGCAAGTTCTTATGTGACCCCTTGGGACGTCGGGACGCCGTCCCCTACAATCGTTCTATTTATATTTATGCGTTGCCCCACGGGGCGATGTGGGCATCGACCCCTACAACCTGACACCTAACTCAAAACTAAAAACTAATACACTCATACACTAACCCACTTGGTAATTTTGATAAATACGTATAGACAACCGAAGAAAAATGTGTTATAATTATACTATACATCACGCTGCGGCAATTAACTTGGAAAAAGAGGTGCATTTTATGAAAATGATGTTTATCGGAGCAGACCATGAGGTCACAGGAAGCTGTACATATATCGAAGCCTGCGGCAAGAAGTTCCTTGTGGATTTCGGTATGGAACAGGGTGAGGATGTTTACGAGAACGTGCAGATACCTACAGCCCCGGGAAATATTGACTTTGTTCTGCTCACTCACGCTCATATCGACCACTCGGGTCTGCTCCCTCTGCTCTATGCAGGTGGATTCAAGGGCGAGATACACGCTACCGAAGCTACTGCAAACCTTTGCAGTGTTATGCTCCGTGACAGCGCACATATACAGGAATTTGAAGCGGAATGGCGAAGCAGAAAGGCTGAAAGACGAGGAGAATCCCCCTATGAGCCGCTCTATACTATGGACGACGCTTTAGGT
>JAFVBU010000284.1 GCA_017479805.1 Ruminococcus sp. | reverse complement strand
TTTCGTATGGTGAAAAAGTTTGACGCAGTTATTTGGAATTTATACAAGCATTTATGGATATTTTGCTGTAGCGCCGAGTATATATTGCAAGCTATGAAAAAACCGGATTTAATGATAAATTTAAGGGCTGCCAAAGGCAGCCCCTACAATTCATATTTACACGGTTATCCATGAAACGAAAAAGACACCGTCCCCTACAAAATATCATAACCCCATACCCGAATTCACTAACAGCGTGCGAAAGCAGACTTCCGCACCGCAGAGAGTAAGCGAGTTTACGAGCGAAGCGTGATATGCGCTCCGCCCGCTCGGCGGTCAAGCTGACGTCAGCTCGTTATTTAACGGGTATCTTTCCGTTGAGTTTGTCAAGGATTATCGGCAGCTCTGCGTCAATTATATCATTGTCAAGCTGACAGGTTCCTGCGTTGGCATGACCGCCGCCGCCATAGGTCAGACACAGCTCGCCTATATTGAAATCAGACGCACGGTTCACGATGGACTTACCTATCATAACAGCCGTATTCTGCTTGCGGAAGCCCCACGCAACGTGCACGGAAAGCTCCACCTCGGGCCACATAGCGTAAACCATAAATCTATTGCCTGCGTAGATGGTCTCCTCGTTGCGGAGGTCGATAACAGCCACCTTGCCCTCAATGCGTGTTATGCGCTTGAGCTGCTCCTTGAAAAGCTCCTGCTGCTCAAAGTAAAGATCAACACGCTCCTTGACGTCGGGGAGCTGCAATACCTGATCGATGGAATGGTCAACGCAGAAGTCGATAAGCTCCATCATAAGGGCATAGTTTGATATGCGGAAGTCGTGGAAACGTCCAAGACCTGTACGGGCATCCATGAGGAAGTTCATCAGCACCCAGCCTTTGGGGTCAAGTATCTCGTCAACAGTGAAATCAGCGCTGTCGCCCTTGTCAACGGCGTCCATTATTTCCTCGGAAACACGTGAAAAAGCCAGAGCGCCGCCGTAGTAATCATAAACCACACGTGCAGCGGACTTAGCCTGTCCGTCGATGAAGTATTTGCCCTTGTACTCGTCCATAGTATTGCGGATAAGTTCGCTTTCATGGTGGTCAAAAGCAAGTCCTACTCTTTTATCAAAGGGGAGGTTGGTTGTTATATCATTTTCCGTGATATCCACTTTGCCGTCCTGAACGTCTTTGGGATGAACGAACTTGATCTCGTCTATTATATTCATCTCTTTGAGAAGCATTGCACAAACCAGACCATCGAAATCGCTTCGTGTTACAAGTCTTTTCATATTTCTACCTCCGTTTGCGGTAAATTCCAGACCAAAAGTGCCTGTGGTATAATTATACCATAAACTGATAGACTTGTCAAACGATTTTAGGAAGAATGTTGTAAATTTTTATAGTTCATCCCGTCATTGCAACTGAAACTAACATTACGAATTATTACTTTGGCAACTATATCAATAATTATTTCGTCGGGCAAGCCGAGGGAGATACTTGATAAACAGCCGTAAAGCATAGCTGCGCTTGCTTTACTACCTTGTTAGGGGGACGCTGTCCCCCTCGCTCACCCCCTGCCAGAGAGGTCTACACCTCTCTGGACTCTGGTATAGTGCGGCTTCGCCGCTTTTTTGCAGATATTTTATTGCTGCATTAATATTTCTGGCGGAGAACGGCAATAGCTGCATAGTGCTTGACTGTAAAGCTCTCCTCTGCCAGTTCGCTGAGCATTGCCTTGTGCTCGGCTTCCCACTTTGCAGTTTCCTCGGGAGAAAGTGAAGCGCCTATGCCACGGCAGGCTCTTATTCTGCCGTTCCATGTCTCACGGGTGAAGGGCACATCAAGAAGATACTCATTGGTATGCTCGATATCGAAATATTTGCTGTAAGCCTCGTGTACGCCTATGGGGTGCACAGTCTCACCGCCGCCGCTCCATGCAGGATTGTATTTCAGCACCAGCTTTTCACTTTCACCTGCAATTTTATCCTCGAAAGGCAGCCAGTCCATGACCAGCATAACGAATCTTCCGCCGTCCTTTAACATTCTCGCAAGCTGAGGAGCGATACGTTCATGGTCGAAATACCAGTAGCACTGACAGGCTGTGATGACGTCGAAGCTGTTGTCGGGAAAGTCGATATTCTCCGCTGATTTAGCCTCATACTTTATATCCATGCCCTCGGAAAGCAGTTTAGCCTGCTCTATCTGTTCCTCGGAAATATCCGTGCCTGTCCAGTTCGCACCGAAGCGGTACATATTTCTCGGGAGCACACCTGTGCCCGTGCCCATATCCAGCACATCCTGACCCTTGACACAAAGTCCACGGTCGGTCAGGTACTTGTAGAACTCGTCGGGGTAAATATCACGGAATTTAGCGTAATCCTCGGAAGTCCTGCCCCAGTCAAAAGCCTTTCCGCTGTCGATGTTCTTGTTTGTAATGTCCATCTGTATCACTCCTTGATAATTATTTTATAAATGATATTCTATCATAAGTTTACTTATTTGTCAACGAGCGTTGGTTTTAGTGTATAAATGTATTAGTGATCAGAGGTGTCTGGTGTAGGGGCGGATATCATCCGCCCGTCAATTCCGCATAAAATGTACCTGTGTAGGGACGCCCTTGTGGAAACAATGCAAATCGGCTCATATATACTCGGCGCTACAGAAAAATATCCATAAATGCTTTTTGAGGGCCGCCAAAGGCAGCCCCTACAAATCTGTAACTGCACATTTCAATGTGACCAAACGGGCGCTCGGAAAGCGCCCCTACACAAAAAATCTGACAAAAACAAGGGCGCACACTGTGCGCCCCTACTGCTTACCGCTTACTGAACTTCGGTAAAATTTAATCTTATTTAATTGATGAATAAATTAAGATAAAGAATCGTTTTATTTTACATTTTCTATTTATGTCACAGTTTATTAATATTCTTATAACTTTACTGCGTAAAACTATATACAAAACAGCTAAAAGAATCTGCCAAATTTCTACGTGACGTTTGTTGCAATATGCACAAATCGCCTTGACTTTTAAGCTGAACCATGCTAAAATATAAGTGTCAGGTCGGGTACTGCTTACTGCACTGGGCTGTATCGGATCAATAGAAAAAATTACTTAATTAATGGGAGGAAAAAAACAATGTTTGGAGAAAAGAACATCAAGCGCATCGTAAGCATTTCAGCTGCTGCTGTTTGCCTGCTTTCTTCACTGAGGGTAGCTCCTGCTGCTGTCTTCACTGCTGATGCTGCTGACGACGTTATGACTGCTTTCGAGATCACAGAGAATATGAAGATAGGCTGGAATCTCGGAAACACAATGGATGCCAAGGCTTCCGAGCCAAGTGCTGATAACCCGAAGGTATACGTAGATTCTGCACACGCAGGCGTTGAGACTGAGACTGCATGGGGCTGCCCCAAGGCTACTCAGGAACTTTTCGACGCTCTCAAGGCTAAGGGCTTCAATACTGTACGTGTCCCCACTACATGGTTCCAGCACCTTGACGATGATAACAACATCGACCCCGAGTGGATGGCTCGTGTAAAGGAAGTCGTTGACTACGGTATCAAGAATGATATGTACATCATCCTCAACGTTCACCATGAGAACTGGATAAACAGAGGCGATTTCGCTGATGCCTACGACGAGATACAGCCTAAGCTCCTGAAGATCTGGACTCAGATCGCTGAGGAATTCAAGGATTATGACCAGCACCTCATTTTCGAGTGCATGAACGAGCCACGTGCTGTCGGTACAGCACACGAGTGGTGGGCAGCAGAGGCTGTTCCCGAGTGTGATGTTATCAACAAGCTCGAGCATGATTTCGTAGACCTCATCAGAGGCACTGACGGTCCTTACGCTAAGACCCGTCTCCTTATGCTCCCCGGCTACTGTGCAAGCGCTGAAACACAGTTCCTCGAGGCTATCGACGTTCCTGACGATCCGTATGTAGCTGTTTCTATCCACGCTTACTCACCTTACGACTTCACAATGAATACAGCCGTTAAGGATCACTCAGTATTCACAAGCGCTTATTCCGCTAACCTCGCAAATATCCTCCAGGGTATGCGTGATACATTCCTTGATAACAACATCCCTGTAGTTATCGGTGAGATGGGTACATCTAACTTTGACAACACAGAGGCTCGTGTAGCATGGACAACTCAGTACTTCACAACTACAAAGAAGTACGGTATCCCTTGCTGTCTCTGGGATAACAATACAGTTTCCAATCCTAAGGACCCAGGCGAGTGCCACGGATATATCAACCGTGAAACAGGCGAATGGTACGAAGTAAGCCTTCCTGTTATAGACAAGATGATGGAGATCATGAACGACGAGACCATCACATGGGGCAGCGAGAGAGCTATCCCGACTGTTAAGCATCAGGCTTACGAGGATGGTACTACATTCCTCGCAGGACCTTTTGAGCTGGATGCTTCCAAGGAAAAGACCTACCAGAACACAACTCCCGGCGGTGACGGCGAGGTTGAGTGGTCACAGCTCGAGGGCAAGGAAGTTGCTATCAAGTTCGAGGGCACAACTCCCGTACTCTGCTTCTCAGATGCTGAATACGGCGGATGGACAGAAATAAAGCCTTACGATGTTGACAAGGATAACGGTATCGCTTACTTCAACATGGCTAAGGTTCCCGATGCATGGGGCGATGATCCTACAACTATCGCACATATGCAGGCTAAATCACCAAGCAAGATCTCAAACGTTGATTCAATAGTTATCCTCGAAGCTCCCGAGGGCGAGATCGAGGAGCCTGAGGCTACTGCAAAGATCAAGAAGGTAAACCTCAAGGATGCAACAAATGACGATACTCTCGTTGTAGCTATCGAGGGTAAGGAAGGCGTCAAGACAAACGGTGCTCTCGGCTTCATGAAGGGCGATGAGTGGGCACAGATCGAGTGGAGCGGCACAACAGATGCTGACGGCAAGCTCACAGTAGAGATCCCTCTTGCTGATGCTGTAGTCGGCGGTACTGCTGAATTCCAGATCTGGGCAAACTTCAAGGATGTTGATATCACAGATGTCACAATAAAATCTGCTTCCGATACAACTACAACAACTACAGTCGCAACAACTACTACAACATTAGAGTCTACATCTACAACAACAACTTCAACAGAGACAGGCACATCCGAGTCTACATCCACAACTACAACAGACAAGAACGCAGGTGTTGTATACGGTGACGCTAACTGCGACGGCAATGTAAACCTTGCAGATGCTGTACTCATCATGCAGTCTCTCGCAAACCCATCAAAGTTCGGTCCCGAGGGTTCAGACCCGACACACCTTACAGAAACAGGCAGAGCAAACGCTGACTGCTGCAACGTTGGTGACGGCGTTACAAACAAGGACGCACTGGCTATCCAGAGACTCCTCCTCCAGCTCGTTGCTGCACTTCCTGTAACTGACTGATTAGTTCATTACACAAAGATTCAGGGCGCACAGTTGTGCGCCCTTGTTTTTGTGTAAATTGAGAAATTGCCGTGTAGGGGCTGCCTTTGGCAGCCCTAAATTACAACAAAACTGACGGTTACAATATGTAGGGGAGGGCGCCCCCGCCATCCCGAGGGCAGCAATGTGACAAACGACGGGAGCCCGAGGGCGGGCTCCCCTACAATGCTCTATCCATATTTGTACGGGTATTAACGGGCGGCGAAACGCCGCCCCTACACCACCGCCCCGAGATTTTTCCCGTGTGCGAAAGCAGAATAAAAGTTTCGCAGAGAGTAAGCGAGTTTACGAGCGAAGCGTGATATGCGTCCGCCAGCTCGGCGAGGGGCGCTCGGAAAGCGCCCCTACAAAAAAGGCGCACGCTCGTGCGCCTTTTACTACTTACTACTTACTGTTTTCTGCTTACTTCTTCTTAGGCTTTTCCTCAATGGAGGCGAGAAGCTGGGCACGGCATTCATCCATCTGCTCCCTGTCCTCCTCGGGGAGAGGCGGATACTCGGATTTTGCCGATTTAAGGGCATCTAAAAGTATTTCGGTAATGAGATAGCGTGTGTACCATCTCTGATCGCCCGGGAGCACGTACCACGGGCTGTTCTTGGTGGAGGTCTTGTTTATGACCTCGTTGAAGCAGTCAACGTATTCGTCGAATTTCGCCCTTACACGGATATCGTCGGCACGGAATTTCCAGTTCTTCTCAGGCACATCGATACGCTCCAAAAGCTGTCTTGCCTGCTCGTCCTTTGAAACGTGGAGGAATATTTTTATCACCTTGTAGCCGTTCTGGTAGAGGTACTCCTCGAAATTGTTGACCTGCTCGTAGCGCTCCTTGAAAAAGGTCTTGTCGTCCTTGCCGATAATGCGGTCGGACATATGGTAATGTGGCTTGATATCCTCAACCTGCACAGTGATGAGGTCCTCATAGTGGCTTCGGTTGAAAACGGCTATCTCTCCACGGCGTGGGACCTTCTGATGTATGCGCCAGAGGTAGTCGTGGCTCAGTTCCTCGGAGGTAGGCGCTTTGAAGGAGTGTATCCTCACGCCCTGGGGATTTATGCCGCTGAAAATATTCTTGACAGCGGAGTCCTTTCCCGAAGCATCAAGAGCCTGCAAAACGAGGATAATGCCCTCTCTGCCGTCAGCGTAGAATCTGTCCTGTAGGAGAGCCAGTTCAGCCTTGTTGGCTTCATACTTGGCGATAATATCCTCCTTGTCCACCTTGTCCTTTTTGCTGTTGGTGGGGAGCTTGTGTATGTCGATCTTTTTTTCGCCTGTTACTGCGTATTTATCTGCTTTCATATATAACACGACCTTTCGTATTTTTCGGACTGTGTCCGCCTTTCTTATTATATCACATATTTTATCGATAGTAAAGGATTTTTTTGTATAATTTCACATTTTGTTTAGGTTTCAGGTGTCAGAAATTGAGAATGTAGGGGCGGATATCATCCGCCCGCCAATTCCGTATAAATTTACCTTTGTAGGGGCGCCCTTTGGACGTCCTCGGGGAAATAATGCAAATGGGCTAATATAAATGCTTTTTGAGGACTGCCAAAGGCAGCCCCTACAAAGGCAAGTTTTATGCGGAATTGACGGGACGTCGGGGATGCCGTCCCCTACAAAATGTAACCGCAAATTGTAATGTAACAGTCGGGCGGATGATATCCGCCCCTACAATCGGGTTCATGTTAATTCAAGCGTAAGGCACGGGCGGCGAAACGCCGCCCCTACACCACCGCCCCGAATTTACTTCTGCGTGCGAAAGCAGAATAAAAGTTTCGCAGAGAGTAAGCGAGTTCACGAGCGAAGCGTGATATGCGACCGAGCTGGCGTCAGCTCGGCTGGACAAAATGGAAAAAATCGTGTATAATAGAATAGTAAAAAAATATAGGAGAAATATAGATGAAGAAAAAAATATTTACAATTACTGCGGCGGCTGTTATGGCGGTGTCCGCTGCTTTCCCATGCCTTTCCGCCAATGCCGCTGACGGTATCCTCTATGACCAGAATGCCGCAAAGTGGAATTACGTCAAGTTCGACAAGTACTCCCAGACTGCCAGCGATATGCATATCTCGGGCTGCGGTATCTTTTCGTTCTGCAACGCCATCTATGCCCTCAACGGCACTATAACCAATGCCTACGATGTGGCTGAGTGGGCTGTGGAGGTCGGCGCTTACCGCCCCGGCAGCGGCGGCACTTACCGTGACCCGTTCTATGCCAATGTTGAAAACCGCTTCGGTCAGGAGCTTGGCTTTCATGTGGACGGCACTTACAGCGGCAAAATAACCGACGACAGAATGAAAGAGCACCTGAAAAACGGCGGTGTTGCCGTGATAAACGTTCCGTGGCACTTTATGGCTGTAACAGGCTACAACGAGGACGAGGACACTTTCCATGTGCTTGAATGTGCTCCCAACCCCAGCAGAGGGCTGGAGCACGACAGTTGGGTTGACGCTAAAACTATGTGCACCAACCGCACAGAGGTCTACTGGTACGCTCTCCTCAGCGCTACGGGCACTAATGACAAGACTATCCCCTATGTGTACGACTTCAACGGCGACGGGCTTATCAATTCCGCCGACACTCAGCTTATATCGGTACGAACAGACGAGGTTCTCAATGAGACCTTGCTGGACGATTACGGAATGTGCGACGATATAAGGCTTGCCATCGACAGCGAGGGCGATATCAACTATGACGGTGTTATCGACAAAAGGGACGCTTCTATGCTTCTCACGTGGATAAGCGAGGTCAACAAGAAAGGCGACGTCAACTGCGACAAAATGCTCGACGGCAGAGATGCAACGGTGGTGCTGACTTACTACGCCATTGCTTCCTCGGGAGCGGAGACAGAAATAACAGGCATTGACGCAGGTGTCAGGGCGATAGGCGATTTCAACAGCGATGGCAGAGTTGACGCCCGTGACGCTGCGGCTATCCTTAATTCTTATGCAAGCGGTACGTAATGATAAATTATGACGCTTGTTCGCTTGATTGTGTAGGGGCGCCCTTTGGGCGTCCTTTTCTGTTGGTTTAACGGAGAGCTGAGGACTGCCAAAGGCAGCCCCTACAACGTTCTATCCATATTTGCAATGTAAGGCACGGGCGCACAATGTGCGCCCCTACAATACTGCTCACTACTTACTGATAACTAAGAACTGATACACTTATACACTCATACACTGATCTTAAAACAGAAACTCCGATCACTAAAAAACTTGCATTTACAACAGGAATGTGCTATAATCAACTTGTACGTTATCCGTTTTTTTCCCGAAGGAGGGACGATATGGGGAATAATTTTGAATACGGCGATATCATCCGTGTTGACAGGGGTATTTATTATCATTACGGAGTTTATGCCGACGACAGAACAGTTTATCAGTATGCCAACAGAAACGGCGGCGACATCGACGGAGAAGCAACGGTGCACTGCACTACCCTTGAAAATTTCGCAAGAGGGGACAAGGTGCAGAGACTGGAATTTTCCAATATGCTCTTGAATTACAAGGTAACTGTGCTGGGGAATGAACAAAAGGAGAAGAAGATAAAAAGCGTGAGCGACTATCTGAAATGGTTAAAGCAGGTCTGTAAGTCGCTGGCTCTCGACCCTTTTGAGTTCATGAAGATGCTGAAAGCGATACGGGGCGAATATAAGCTCTATTCTCCCGAGGAGACTGTCAGACGTGCCGAGACAAGGCTTGGGGAATCCGCCTATAATCTGGCACTCAACAACTGCGAAAGCTACGCTATGTGGTGCAAGACAGGGGTAAATATCTCATATCAGACACTGAGCGCACTTTTCCTGCTCGGTCCGATATTCCCCGAAATGGTCATATCCAGATATGCTGTAGCGGCATATTCACTGTTTGCGGTGGACATTTTTTCTCTGCCCTCAGCTGTAAGGCAGAAATTTTTGGAATCGGGCATTGCAAAGGATATCGAGGAAATAAAAGCCCTCTATTTCGGCAATAGCTCGGATGCGGGGCAGTGATCGGTGAGCAGTAAGTAGTAAACAGTAGGGGCGCTTTCCGAGCGCCCTTTCCTTTTGTAAATGATTTGCTGTGAAGAGGTGAACTTTTGTACCTTTTGTACCACCGTCCATGAACCATTTAATTCAGAAATACGCAGGTCAATATAAGAATAAAAATTTAACAAAATCTTCTGATCTATACCGGTGGCTCTCTTGATTATTTTTTCAAATGCTTGGTACATGGTACAAAAGGTACAAAAGGGACAAAAGGTACAAAAGAGTGGGATATCTAAAAAATAAGGACTGCCAAAGGCAGCCCCTACATATTTCTAAGCACTAAGCACTTATACACTCATACACTTATACACTAATACACTAAATTACTTCTCGGAATTGATAAACATATCATAGATACGGCGGATAGCCTCGGGGAGGTCATCCTCGCTCACACCGATGATAACGTTCAGCTCGCTTGAACCCTGATCGATGAGCTTGACGTTAATGCGAGCGTGAGCCATTGAAGCGAAAATACGTGCAACAGTACCTCTTGTGTTCTTCATTCTGCGTCCCACAACAGCCAGCATAGCAATGCCGTCCTCAATTTCGAGGTGGTCGGGCTCTACAGCCTTGCGGAGCTCAGCCATTACCTTGTCACGGACAGGAGCGAGCTTCTCGGTGCTGAGGGTGATGCTCATGGTATCGATACCCGACGGCATATGCTCGAATGAAAGACCGTTGTTGTAGAGAACAGTCAGCACCTTCATGCCGAAGCCTGTCTCGTTGTTCATCATAGCCTTTTCGATGTTGATAGTGCTGAATCCCTTTTTGCCTGCGATACCTGTGATAGTGTGGTTAAGGCTCTCCTTGCTGAAGTCGAAATCGTCGGAGACGATCATTGTGCCGTCGTCCTCGGGACGGTTGGTATTGCGGATATTTATAGGTATACCTGCCGAGCGCACAGGGAAAATAGCGTCCTCATGAAGAACGGAAGCGCCCATGTATGCCAGCTCACGGAGCTCTCTGTAGGTGATGACCTTGATAACGTCGGGCTTGTCAACTATTCTCGGGTCGGCAACGAGGAAGCCCGAAACGTCTGTCCAGTTCTCGTATATCTCAGCTCTTACAGCGTTTGCGATGATAGAGCCTGTTACATCAGAGCCGCCACGTGAAAAGGTCTTGATATAGCCCTCAGTGGTGCGTCCGTAGAAGCCCGGGATAACAGCGTTGTCCAGACCGCCGAGCTTCTCACGTACAGCCTTGACAGTCTCATCGAGGAGGAGCTGTCCCTTTGTGTCAAATATTATAACATCAGCGGCGTCCACGAAGTTGAAGCCGAGGTAGTTAGCCAGAACCTTGCCGTTGAGGAATTCGCCACGGCTTGCGGCAAAGTCCTTTGAGGGGCGAGCTTTCAGCTCCTTGATGATAGCGTTGAAATCCTCGTCGAGGGACATATCAATGCCCAGCTCGGAGATAATGCCGTTGTAGCGGTCTTTTATGAGCCGGAAATCGTCGGTGAAGTCCACACCGCTTCCTGCAAGCTCACAGCACTTGTAGAGCATATCAGTAACCTTGATATCGTCGGAGAAGCGCTTTCCTGGGGCAGATGGAACAACGTACTTTCTCTTTGCGTCGCTCTTGATGATGTCAGCGACCTTTCTGAACTGACCAGCGTCAGCGAGACTGCTTCCGCCGAATTTTACAACTTTATTTGCCATATATATCATTCCTTACAAATAGATTCACAGTTTGACAATTTTGTCACAATAACAATTATATCCCAATTTGCCGTGAAAATCAATTGACATATGGGCAAATTTCACGCATAGACTGTGTGTATTTTTGGTAAATACGCTTGTACGCCCACAGCGGACAGTTCGAGCTGACGCCAGCTAGACCGCACCCACGCTCCCACTCGCAAGCTCGTTCACTCTCTGCGAAACTTCCACTCTGCTTTCGCACACGGGAAAAATTTCGGGGCGGTGATGTAGGGGCGGCATTTCGCCGCCCGTTAATCCCTACACAAATATGGATAGAACATTGTAGGGGCGCTTTCCGAGCGCCCGTTGGTCTCGATGAAATGTGCGGTTAAAATTTGTAGGGGCGGATATCATCCGCCCGTTAATTTCCACACAAATATGAATAGAATATTGTATGGGCGCTTTCCGAGCGCCCGTTGGTCTCGATGAAATGTGCGGTTAAAATTTG
>JAFVBU010000283.1 GCA_017479805.1 Ruminococcus sp. | reverse complement strand
CTTGTCCTGAGTGTATTCACGTATCTGGCGGCAGTGCACTTGGATTTTCTCAGCTTTGCGGGCTCTGCCGACGATACTTTCGCTGAGGACAGATTCGCACATTTCGGGGAAAAGGGTAGCGATCTCGATTCGCATATTATCACTTCCATATAATTTAAAAATAAACAAAAATAAAAGCGGCGAAGCCGCCAAACACCGGGAGTCCAGAGGGAATATATTCCCTTTGGCAGGGGGTGAACGAGGGGAGCAGAGCCCCCCTAACAAAGCAGTAAAGCGAGCGAAGCTACGCTTTACGGACGGTTCAATGCAAGTAACGGTCAAGCCAATGCGAGCCGCCGCCCCAAACGGGAGTAGCCGCAAGTTTCATTGTAGCCCACGTTCATTTTCCTCTGCGGACTTTGTTCACCTTTATTACAGCCGCAGCTATAAAAAACAGTATGAGCGCAGCCATAAAGATACCAAATCCGACACTTCCGTCACGGAAAGCCGTTATTGCCGCTATCAGGCAAATGCCTATCAAAGCCGCATACATAAGTAAAAGTATTATCCCCAGTACACATCTCAGAGGTTTAGGAACTCTGCTGCTTTTACTGCCCTCAACCATGCCCTCAACGACAAGTCCGATCAATTCTTCGATTATTGCTTCAATCATTATTTTCCCTCCGTTCAGACTGTACTCAGTCCAGCTTAACTGTGCTGACTATTGCCATGTCCTGTTCTTCGTTTCCTGTGGCAGCGCTGAAAAAGGCTTCATTTCCGCTTTTGTCAAGCAGCCTCATAGTCGCAAAGGGCTCGAATTCAAGGGGCTCTTTCCTGACAGCCTGATACACGAAAGCCTTGTATTGGTCGGTATTCCGCTTATAGCTGCGTGCCGAGCCAAGAGTGCCCCAGTTTGCCATTTCTTCGCCTATTTTAAAGAAAGTCCTTGCATTTTTGTAGCTGTGGATGTTGAAATCGTCCATATTCAGGTCAGCGCCCATGAGACAGAAGTCAATGCCGTCCTGCGGATAAGCCCTGCCCGACCAGTCGCAGAAGCTCCTGAGATCGTCGGCGGAAATGTCGAACTCGGCGAGCAGCTTGTCCATATCAGCCAAAGGCATAAAATCGCCGTTTACGTTCACTGTCTCTGCAAAAATGCCGATATTTCGTGCTGTTGTGCCGTTACGGTAGCTCTCGTCGGAGCTGAGGATATCGGTGTAGCAACCGTCATTTTCGTCATATTCCAGACCCGAGGGCGCTTTGAAGCGTATACCTTTCAGCTTGTATTCCTGCCAATCATCGTGGATATCGTAGGTTTTCTGCGAAATATCGGCAACCTCGTTATGCTCGATGAGCTTGAATTCATCCCAGTGAGCCAGTCTGACAGCCATTCCCTGAAAGGCAAAAGCCGTGCCGCCGAGGACAGCAAGTGCCGCACATATTCCAATAATTATCTTTTTCATATATTTAATCAAAAAGCCCGTCCAGCGGACGTATGGTCATAAGGCTGCCGTCGATATCGGTGGAAACCACCACATCTGCAATGGCAGGCACGAGATATTCCCTGTTTTCGCCCTTTATAACGTAAACATCGTTTGCACCCGTCTGCATAACGTCGACGATAGTGCCGTAGACCTCGTTTGTGTCCGCATCACGCACCTCAATGCCGATAAGGTCTTGTATGAAGTAGGTGTCGTCGTCAAGTTCAAGGTCGTCACGGTGCATATAGAGCACCTTGTTCCTGAGCTTTTCAGCGGCTTCGGGAGTGTCAACGCCCTCTATCTTGGCGATAACGGTGTTTTTCTGCACACGGGAACGGGTAATTATTATCTCGTCCTTGTTTTTGCCCACAAACAGCCTGTCGAACTCCGCCAGCAGGTCGGGCGTATCGGTGTAGGGCATTATCTTCACTTCCCCACGAATGCCGTGAGTAGTGACAATTTTTCCTGCTTCGAGGTATTCTTTTTTCATTGTATCTCCTTATTTCTTCGTCCCGATACCGAGGAATCTCAAAATCAGCACTATAGCCGCAACAGCGAGCAGTACCCTGAATATCTGGGCAAAGAGCACGATAAACGGAACTGTTACCGCCACAATGATACCCGAAATTATCCGCCAGAGGACGAGGGCAACAACAACTGTGACAATTATTTTAATTATCTGCTGACTATTCATACAGTGTACCTCACTTTCAAAAATCTGCGGGCGGATGGCATCCGCCCCTACATTTTGCCTGTTCTCCGTTACTTTGTAGGGGGCGATGCCCACATCGCCCCGTTGGATTTAAGGTTTTTGACACTCTGTAAGAATTAAAGCACAAGGCTTTAATTCTTCATCTCAAAGCTCTCGCCGAGAATGTCCTTGTTTGCGTCGAGGATGGGCTTTATGCACTCAGCAAGGAACTCGTCCACCTGCTGTGAGCTTCTGCCTGTGTAGTTTTCGGGCTTCAGAACAGCGTCCAGCTCCTCCTTTGTTACCATGAACATGGGATCAGCCTCGATAAGCTCGCAAAGGTTGTTGTCAAGACCTCTCTCCTTTACGTTAGCGCCTGCCTCCATAGAGTAGTCCATGATACGGTCGTGAAGCTCCTGACGGTTGCCGCCCTTCTTTACAGCGTCCATCATGATGTTCTCGCTTGCCATGAAAGGAAGCTCAGCCATTACTCTGCGGCGTATCATTTCAGGGTATACAACTATGCCGTTGGTAACGTTCATCATTATATTGAGGATAGCGTCAACTCCGAGGAATGCCTCAGCAACGGAGATACGCTTGTTTGCGGAGTCGTCGAGGGTTCTCTCGAACCACTGTGTACCTGCTGTGAATGCAGGGTTGAGGCTGTCTATCATTACATAGCGTGCAAGGGAAGTGATACGCTCGCAGCGCATAGGGTTGCGCTTGTAAGCCATAGCGGATGAGCCTATCTGCTTCTTCTCACGGGGTTCTTCCATTTCCTTGAAGGACTGGAGGATACGCATATCATTGGAGAACTTGCTTGCAGTCTGAGCGATATCGCTGAGAACTTCAAGCACCTTTGAGTCAACCTTACGTGAATAGGTCTGACCCGAAACGGGAACAACAGCATCAAAGCCCATTTCCTCAGCTATCATCTTTTCAAGCTGCTTTATCTTGTTGGTATCGCCCTCGAAAAGCTCCATGAAAGAAGCCTGAGTGCCTGTAGTGCCCTTAGAGCCGAGGAGCTTTAATGTGGACATACGGTATTCGAGATCCTCGAAGTCCATGAGAAGCTCGTTGAGCCAGAGAGTAGCTCTCTTGCCGACAGTGGTGAGCTGTGCAGGCTGGAGGTGAGTATAAGCCAGACAGGGCATAGCTTTGTACTGGTCTGCGAACTTAGCCAGATTGTTCATGACATTGAGGAGCTTTCTGCGGACAACTTTAAGGGCGTCACGCATGATTATAACGTCGGTATTATCGCCGACATAGCATGAAGTAGCACCGAGGTGGATGATACCTGCGGCATCGGGGCAAGCCTGACCGTAGGTGAAAACGTGAGCCATAACGTCGTGACGGGTTATCTTTTCACGCTCTGCTGCCATTTCGTAGTCTACATCGTTGATATGCTCCTCAAGCTGTTTTACCTGAGCCTCGGTAACGGGCAGACCCAGCTTCATTTCAGCTCTTGCGAGAGCCACCCAGAGCTTTCTCCAGGTTGTGAATTTCTTATCAGCGGAGAAAATATACTGCATTTCCTCGCTTGCATAACGTGTACAGAATGGGCTTTCGTAGCTTTTGATATTATCGCTCATGACATTATACTCCTTCATAACTGCGCCTTAACGCATATTTTTTCATTATAATTATATCATCTTATTGATTTCCTGTCAATAACGAGCTGACGTCAGGCATTAGTGTATTAGTGTATAAGTGATTAGTTTTTAGGTATCAGGTGTACGGGCGGCGTTTCGCCGCCCGTGGAAAACATTATAATTTGTGGTAATGATTTGTAGGGGACGGCGTCCCCTACATCGGGTTCATGTTATTTCATTGTAAACCACGGGCGGATAATATCCGCCCCTACACCTAAAAACTAATCACTTATACACTAATACACTTATACGCTAAAAAGCGCACCCCGAAAAGGTGCGCTTTTCATCATTCCTTAACGTAAACCGCAGTTATCTCGCAGATAAAAGCATGGTGGTAAGGCTCTGAGCCGTAGAACTGCTGTGGGAGACCATCGTCTGTGAGGAAGCCGCTCTCGCTCAGGTCGTATGAATACAGCTTGCGGAGAACGAACACCATATCAGCCTCCTCGAAGCCGATACATCCGTCAAGCTCAGCAGGGGTAAGTCCCTCAATGTTCATCTTGTCCACATCTCTGCCTGAGTTGTTGCCGCAGAAAGCCAGCTCCTTGCGGTTAGCCATAGTGAAGAATGAAGCTGTGAAGAACTCGTCCTTTTCCACGAATTCGAGGGTATAACGTCCCGGACGGATATACGCAGTAAATACGTTCTTGTTCCAGAGTCTGCCGAGCTGTCCCCATGAAGCAGTCATAGGATTGTATTTCTCCTTGTTGCCGCCTGTGAGGAGCATCCAGTCTCTGCCCATTCTGAGGAATGGATTGAAGCTCAGGTCGTCAATATTGATTTTTTTGAATGACATAATTTTGTCCTCCCTTTGAACTTACCTTCACAAGATGGAATAGCACCTTTTCGGCAAAATTTTACGCATACTGCGTCAAAAATCCTTGACAGGCGACAGCCTGCCTGCGAATTTTTTCCTTGTCTGCCTAAAATTTGTGCTCGAAAATCTGCTTATTCCACTTATGAAGTCAAGTTCTTGATATATTTAATTCGGGATACCGAATTATCAGAGTGTCAAAAAATCTATTGTGGAACGCCGAGGGCGGCGTTCCCTACAAAAAAATTCACGTAGAATAGTCGTATTGTAGGGGCGCATGACCTGCGCCCGTGCTGTTTCTTACATAAAAACAGACTTTTTCGACAGACTGTTAATTCAGGATACCGAATTATTTATTATTATTGCCCCCACAGGATATTACACCGCCTTATGAATTCACACGCAGAGCCGCTTTATAGCGCAGTCTCAGCTTATCCGTGATGAGGGCGATGAACTCGGAGTTTGTGGGTTTGCCCTTGCCTGTGTCTACAGTGTAGCCGAAAAATGAGTTGAGTGTATCGACATTTCCCCTGTCCCACGCTATTTCTATGGCATGGCGGATGGCTCTCTCCACCCTTGACGAGGTAGTCTCGTATATGCTCGCTACAGTCGGGTAAAGCAGCTTTGTCACGCTGTCAAGGAGAGTTTTGTCCTCGATGGAGTAAAGGATAGCCGTCCTCAGATAGTGATAGCCCTTTATATGTGCAGGCACACCGAGCTGATGGATGATATCCGTCACGACTATCTCCATATCGTCGCTGAGACTGTTCGCCCTGTCTCCCATAGCCGAATTTATGGCATTGCACAGATCGTCCGCATCATAGGGCTTCAAAAGAAAGCGTGAAGCGCCGTTTTCCGTGACCTGTCTCTCTATGAACTCGTTATCGTAAGCGGAGACTACTATAAATACGGGGAACTTCACTCCCATCTCCCTTACGGCTTTCATAACAGCTATGACATCGCCGTTCTGAGCGTCAACGTCAAGCACCGCAACATCGGGAGTATCCTTTCTGATGGATTCAAGTATCACTCCCATATCTCTGCGCCTTGTGTAGGCATACATACCTCTCTCACGGAGCTTGTTAGCCGTGCTTACTCCTGTTTCGGCTGAATCGTCACCGATAAGTACCTTTATTTTGCTGTTCATTTTTTTATACCTCCTGTGTATTATTATTACGTTAAATATCATAACACACAGGAAAGTCCCTCCGCAACGGAGAATACAAGGTTTTATTGGATCTTATGCTCGGGAAATGCAGTTACAGGAAGCCAAAGAAAACTGCCGTCGAATGCTTGTGCCGAATAGTGAGGAATGCTGTAATATCGCCGTGTCATAACTTCTTGCCTTTTGCGAGAATATCGTCAGCAATTGTCCGCACACGTGTCCCCGGGGGGAAAAGTCTGTCGGCAAGCCTTGCAACAGCGTTCTTTTTGGCTTTGTGTGCATAAACAGGCGCAAGCTCGGGTTCTTCGGGAGTTTCCGCCCATGAAGCGAAGTCCTGTTCCGAAAGATAGGGCTTCAATATCTCCTTATCCCCCGAATATGCGTATTTTTCGAGGAATACCAGCGGAAGCTCACAGCCCTTTCTGCCGAGACTGTCTTTCAGTCCGCCGAAATGCTCATCGAACATCATCTCAATGTCAGCCAGACCGTCCAAAGCCTGCGGACATTTCTCCAGCGCATTTTTCAGCGCCGTCTGCATGGGGGAAAGCCCGATATCCCCTGCAAGGCTCAGACCGCCGAGAATGAGGAATCCCATCATGTACGGGTCGGAGCAGAAATCGCTGTGCACCGTCTTTTTCTGCGGAGTATCGAAGCCGTAGCTGCGGTAAAGTCCCCAGAGACAGCGGAGAGCGAAGAAGCCGTCCGTATCGTAATCGTAGATATACTCACCTTGCAGGTAGCCTCTGAATCTGCCCGACTTGATGGAAAGGGGAACAGCGGATTGCAGGAGCAGAGCCTTTGCGCTCCTGAGAATAGGCGCTTCAACGTCGTTCTGCACATCACAGCCTATGTGGAGCACCGAGGTGGCTTTTTTCGCCTTTTTTATGACGATATCCAGAAAGCCTGTCTCCGCCGAGGCAGGTATCTGCAATTCGTTGTGTAGTATAAGTATATTATACTCCCTGAAGCCGCATTTTTCAAGTACACGCTTCATCATTTCCCTCGGGTAAAGTCCCATATAGGTAACGATTATCTTCTTTCCGCCGCTTACAGCCTTGTCAAACAGGAGTTTTCCGCTTCTTCTCGGCATGACGTACTGCTCGTAAAGCTCACATTCACGGTTCATCAGGAAGTCACGCTGTTCCTCGGTGATACCGCACTGCTTCATGAGGACGTCATAAACAGCCGCAATGGTCATCTGACCGCTCATGGAGAGCTTTTTTTCAGCCGTATCCTCTGCATCGGTGCGGACATCGGCGAAACGGCGGTCTTTTTTTATCATTCCCTGGAAATCCTGTTCCATGAGGGCGAAAATATCGTAGGTTTCCGCAAAGGGGAGGGATATGAGGGTATCGTCAGCCTTGAAGCTGACGGTTTTTATTTCGGGTTTTGCGATCTCAGCCGTCATTTTGTCCATGAGCTCGCTTTGAGCGGAGGACAAGGGACGGCGTAACGGGGTATTCATAGTATTCACCTCGCAAAAAATATATAAAAGCGGCGAAGCCGCATAGACCGGGGTCAAGGGGGATGTTATCTCCCTTGCAGAGGGTGAGCGAGGGGGACCGCGTCCCCCTAAGCAGTAGTGAGACACGCAAAGCGAAGTCTCACGGACGGGTAAATGCAGCTAACAGTCAAGCCGATGATAGTAAAGGTTACTAAATTCGGCTTGAGGGGAACTCATACTGAACCGTCCG
>JAFVBU010000282.1 GCA_017479805.1 Ruminococcus sp. | reverse complement strand
TTGTAACCGTCGGGGCGATGTGGGCATCGCCCCTACTGAACACGGGTGCTCGGAAAGCGCCCCTACAAAACGTAACCGCAAATTTCATTGTGACTCACGGGCGGCGAAACGCCGCCCCTACACCACCGCCCCCGAAATTTTTCCCGTGTGCGAAAGCAGAATAAAAGTTTCGCAGAGAGTAAGCGAGTTCACGAGCGAAGCGTGATATGCGTCCGCCAGCTCGGCGGTCGGCATTCTTGACAAAAATTTGCTTTTGTGATAGAATATATACAACATATTGATAAAGGGGGATTTTTTATCATGAAATGTAAATATTGCGGATACAATATGGAATCAGGGGCTAAATACTGCGAGGAGTGCGGTGCGGCTGTGGAAAAGATAGACCTTTTCAAGCAAGGTCAGAACGATATGCCCGATGTCAGCCAGCAAAGCTATGAGAATCAGCAGTATCAGCAGAACACCTACGAACAGCCGAATTACGGCTATCAGCAGGAGGTCAGCGGCTACAGGCAGTTCGGTCAGACTCAGCCTTTCGGCGGTATGCCTGCAAATACGCCGTACAATATGACCTCGGCAAGCCCGAGATATGTGGGGTTCAAGGAAGCAGTAAGGCTGTTTTTCAAGAATTATGCCAACTTTGAGGGGCGCTCCACCTGTTCGGAGTACTGGTACGTTACGCTGTTTTTCAGCCTTATAGCTGTGGGGCTGTGCTTTTTGACAGCTGCTCTGGCTATTGTGCTGGACAACGATGCATTTGATATTTCAGTTGGCGCTCTTGCTCTGGCGGCAATAGCCGGAGGCTGGGCGATGTTAGTCCCGAGCCTTTCCCTTGCGGTCAGAAGAATGCACGATTCGGGCAGGAGCGGACTTCTTCTGCTTCTCGGCTTGATTCCCTATGCAGGTGCGATAATCACTCTTGTATTCATGTGCTCACCCAGCGGTCCTGCCAATAAATACGGTCCTGCACCCAATCCCGACCCGAACTATGACCCGAATAACAATAATATAAATATGCTTTGACCGAGCCGTCGTCCGAGCTGGTGTCAGCTCGGTCGGCTTTACATCCTGTGCCGACATACCCTCACGCTCCCACTCTCAAGCTCGTTCACTCTCTGCGGAGCGGTCAGTCTGCTTTCGCTCGACGGAAGTTTATTCGTGGGTGTTTTAACAATATAAAATGTGGGCGCACTGTGTGCGCCCTATTTCTGCAATATGGCTATTTGTAGGGGCGGATATCATCCGCCCGTTAATCTGGTGAAATTTCACATTATGTGATATAATTACGGGCTGATGTGGGCATCAGCCCCTACAGATGATAACGATTAACAAATTGTAGGGGCGCCGTTTCGGCGCCCGTGTTGGTTTTATTCACAAAATGTACTTTTTTGGCACACTAAAACCCCCGAGACTTAGCCTCGGGGGTCAATATTTACAGATCAAACTTAGATTTCAGCTTATCAAAGAAACTCTGTCTCTTTGCGTAGTTCTTGTCCGACAGTGAAGCCTCGAATTCTTTCAGCAGGTCTTTCTGCTTCTTGGTCAGGTTCTTCGGAACTTCTACGTATATCTTTACGTACTGGTTGCCACGCTCTGTCCTGTGCAGGCGCTGTACGCCCTTGCCTTTCAGACGGAATACCGTGCCTGTCTCAGTGCCCTCTGCTATGTCGTACTTCACATCGCCGTCGATGGTCGGTACTGTTATCTCAGCGCCGAGAACGGCTTCCATATAAGTAACAGGGATATCGCAGTAAATATCGTATCCCTCACGCTTGAATAAAGGATGGGACTTAACGTGAACAGCAAGGAGGAGGTCGCCGCTTCTGCCGCCGTTCATACCGCTGTCGCCCTGACCGCTGAGGCGGATTGTCTGTCTGTCGTCGATACCTGCGGGGATATCCACCTTGACAGTTTTCTGCACTCTCAGTCTGCCTGCGCCACGGCACTTTGAACATGGGTTTGCGATTATCCTGCCCTTGCCGTTACAGTGGGGACAAGCCTTTGAAGAAGAAATAGCGCCAAAAGGAGTTCTCTGGGTAGTTTTTATACTTCCACGTCCCTGACAGTCGGGGCATATCTCGGCGGATGAGCCTTTTTCAGCGCCTGTGCCGTTACAGTTCTCGCAGGTGCTCATGCGGTTCACCTTGACCTCATAGTCCTTTACGCCACGGCAGGCTTCCATGAATGAGAGAGAAACGTCAGACTGTATATCGTTGCCCTGTCTTGGAGCATTTGCAGTCGAACGGGCTGTGCCGCCTCCGAAGCCGAAGCCGCCGAAGCCGCCGAAGATATTGTTGAGGATATCCTCCATGCCGCTCATATCACCCATGCCGCCGAAGCCGCCCATACCGCCTGCACCGCCGCCGTAGCTGGGGTCAATACCTGCGTGACCGAACTGGTCGTAGCGAGCACGCTTTTCGGGGTCTGAGAGCACTTCATTAGCCTCGTTTATCTCCTGAAACTTCTCAACATAGGATGGGTCGTCGGGGTGGAGGTCGGGGTGATTCTCTCTTGCTTTCTTACGGAAAGCCTTTTTTATCTCATCCTCGGAAGCGCCCTTCTGGATACCGAGGACTTCATAATAATCTCTTTTTTCTGCCATATCTATTCTCCTTATTAGTGAGCAGTGAGTAGTAAGTAGTAAGTAGTTTATCACTATTTACTCAGTCTGTCGAAAAAGTCGCATTTACAGTCATTTGCTACACGGGCGGCGGAACGCCGCCCCTACATTTTGGCTATTCTACGTAAACGCTTTTGTAGGGGACTGCGCACTTGACACGTGCCCAGCCCCTTTGTCACTTCGTGACATTTCCCCACACTGTGGGGAATCACCCGACGTCCCGATTTTAGGTTTTTTGACACTCTGAGTAAGCAGTTTATCACTACTTACCGTTTTCTACTTACTACTTACTAAAAATACACTTTTAGGCCGAAAAACGAATTTCGCCCTTTCAGTGCTATATATTAACGTGGTACGATTATACTTCCATGAAGTCAGCGTCAACAACACCGTCATCGTTGGATTAACCGCCGT